>JAFDHS010000345.1 GCA_019308655.1 Deltaproteobacteria bacterium | reverse complement strand
TGGTGGCTTATCTTCATAATGATAACTGGAATGATTTTATTCGTCCGTAAAATCAAAAAAATACCAAAAGGGCGCTATCTTATTGATAAACTTTTGCTTTTTTTACCGGTTATCGGTCCCTTGGTTAAAAAACTGGCGGTAGCTCGATTTGCCCGGACCCTTGGGTCCCTTCTGGAAAACGGCGTAACCATGTTGACCGCTCTTGGGATCGTAAAAAATATTGTGGGGAACGTACTTATTTCCGATGCGATTGAGAAAGCTGCAAAACAAGTTGAACAAGGTCATGGGTTGGGCATATCTCTTGATGCATCCAAAATTTTTCCACATATTTCAATCCAGATGATACAGGTTGGGGAACAGAGCGGTAAATTAGAAACCTTGTTGAATAAAGTTTCGGATTTATATGAAAGTGATGTGGAATCAAGCGTAAGCACGATGACATCACTTTTGGAACCCGTTGTCATTCTTGTCATGGGGATAATTGTCGGTTTTATCGTCCTTTCCATATGCTTGCCGATATTTGAAATGAATCAGCTTGTAAAATAAATTTCGGGCCGTGTTGATTTCCAACGGTTGGGAACCAAGGATCTGAACCAAACAAATCATAAATTCAATAAACGATGAGGTTAAAAGTCCCTGATATCTCTTGTGTAAAATACGATAATCATTTATGACCTATCGTGAAATAAGGTGTCGGAATATATAATCTCTTGTAATGCTATACTTTATTAAGGAGTTATGCTTATGTCGGAAAGCGATATTCAACAGGAAATCAATGCATTTCTCGATGGCTGGGAAGATACCCCGAGCCGGACCAAAAAGGCCTTTTTACAGCTTAAAGAATATCTTTCAGGTATGCAGGATATCAAGCTGGCATTCAATGCCAGACCGGGGGTGACGTATTCATTGCGTGCGGCACATCCCATGCAAAAAGATAGAGATCTTTTCGTCATGGTTGATGTTATTGACGACGATCCTGAAGACCGGTGGCTTTCGGTATGTTTTTATGGGGATATGATTACCGATCCGGAGGGAAAAGGGGATTTTGTCCCTGAAGGACTGCTTGGGGAAGACGCTCACTGCATTGACCTGGAAGAATACAATGATGACGACCTTTCCTATTTGGAGGCACGCCTGAATGAGGCGTATAAGAGTGCTTCAAGTTTAAAATGAACGAACTTGATATGGAATTTTTGTATTTTGTAAAAAAAGCGTCGGCATATGCCGGCGCTTTTTTTCAGGTGTTTTTTCAATAAAATTTGGGTTGTTTATTTTTTTGAGGCGATTTCGGCCTGAGCAGCCGCCAACCGGGCAATGGGCAGACGATAGGGTGAACAACTGACGTAAGTCAATCCCTGTTTAAAACAAAATTCGATTGAAGCCGGATCACCGCCGTGCTCGCCGCATATTCCGATTTTCAGATCCGGCCGGGTTGCACGTCCCTTTTTGACGGACATCTCGATCAGCTGGCCAACGCCGTCCACATCAATCGTCTGGAAAGGATCATCAGGCAGGAGACCCTTGTCAAGATAATCGGTCATGAACGTACCGATGTCGTCACGGCTGAAACCAAAAGTCATCTGGGTCAGGTCGTTGGTCCCGAAAGAGAAGAAGTCGGCGCATTCCGCCATTCGTTCAGACAGCAATGTTGCTCTCGGAATTTCGATCATGGTTCCGTATTTGTATTCAAGACGGTCAAGACCGAATTTCTCCAATACTTCGGCATGAACCTTATCGACAATATTTTTTGTATCCTCTAACTCTTTTACATCGCAGGTAACAGGAACCATAATTTCCGGGTCCGGATGCTTGCCTTCCTTAAGCATTTCAGCCGCTGCCTCTAAAATCGCCCGAATCTGCATTTCACTGATTTCAGGGTAGGTAATGCCGAGACGAACGCCGCGATGCCCCATCATGGGGTTGCTTTCCTTAAGTACTTCGCCACGCTTTTTAACATTTTCAACGTCAATATCAAGGGCCTTGGCCAGTTCCATCTGAGTCTCTTTGCTGTTGGGTACGAATTCATGTAATGGCGGATCCAGCAGACGGAAGGTTACGGGCATATTGTCCATGGCTTCAAGTGTCGCTTTGACATCCCGTTTTACAAAAGGGAA
>JAFDHS010000344.1 GCA_019308655.1 Deltaproteobacteria bacterium | reverse complement strand
TTTAGGTATGGTATATACATGCCCCGCATGAATGTGGTCCGTACCCTCAATATGAAAAGCATAAAATTCGGAATGGCTTCTCACATCTATCAAGTAAGCATTTCGTTTGCCAACCAGAACCTCTTCCCAGACTTTTTTAAACTGCTCCACCCCGATGATTTTATCTTTTGGAATAATATCCTGAAACTCTTTGGTCCATAACTCTTTCTCCTTTTGTTTCAGGTCTTCTGCCGAGACCCAATTCACCATTCCACCGACAAAAAACAGCGCAAGCAATAATGGCAAGAACTTTTTCATAATTTCTCCCTCCTTTAAAAAAGTTAAGATTTACTCCTCGACTAAATGTATATTTGAAACTTTTTAACATCCCTCGTCGTCCACAATCCTGAAAGCGGGTATGGGAAACTGAACCGTCGGAGCACCTTCTTTTGTCTTCTCATCTGTTTGAGTGGAGGGCATGGATGGTGTTTTCGAATCTAAAGTCGCGGTCTCTTCCGGAGAAGGTGCTGTGGAGGTTACAACACGACCGTTATTTTTGAACTGTTCAGCTACGGTGTAGATCATAGACAAATCATAATATGACCAGGCTTTTGAGGAGGCGGGGTCAGCCTGAATAGCCTGGCGAAAGTGTTCCTTAGCTTCTCCATAACGGGCCCTGCTGAAAGACTCTTTCCCTTTTCGTATCAGAAAGGCACAACGATCCGGGTCCGAATGAACTTCCTCACCTGCGGAAGCTTGCCGAATGAGACCTGTATCCATACCCATTACAATGCCTGCCATAATGGAAAGCATTACAAAAACAATCTTCCTGATTTTCACTTTTTAAAACCTCCTACCACCAGCTAATCACCTTATCGGAAGAAAAGATAAGTTCCACCAAACGATCATAGTCGACCTCATTTCGATACAGTTCAAAACGGATGGTCTCATTTTCTTCAGATAGGATTTCCGACAACTTGAGGACTTCCGGCGTGGGCTTGGAACGAAAGATCTGTAAGCGCTTCATGAAGGCTCCCTTAAAACGGAATAATGTGGTCCATCTCTCTTAATTTCTTGCCCAATTGTTCGATGGTTATGGGGTTAAACCCATACTTTTCTATATTGGCCTGAACATTGGAATAGATTTCACCTTCCATTTCTACGAGCCAATCCAGATTCTCCCGATATTCATCGGTCATATCCACTTCATGGTCCAGCACCACCATTATCACATCGTTATTTTCAATGATTAAACCGAGGCTGGAACGTAATCCTTCACTCTGTTCTTCCCTGGTCTTGACAAGAAAGGCTGTTTTTTTCATATTTTCTTCCTAAAGAACCAAATAGCGGTCACACACTTCGAGCATTTCTCCGTGCCTGGCCTGTGTGCCAAAGCCGGTTTCATCCATTCCGGGTACCTGTTTGTCTTTCAGTCCGCAAGCCTCAAAACTAACGTTGCAGACGGAATAAGAAGAGTGACCGACCAATTCGGAAAACTCAGGCTCCTGAGTGAGTAAAACACCCTTGTGAGTAAAGAAAATAAGAACCTCTTTGCCGGCCCTTTCCGCAGCTTTGGTAATTTCGATAAGATGCCTGAGATGGCGATTGGAAGAGACAAAAATGCCGAGTTTTTCTGCCATAATTTTCCTCATCTTAAAAAAATATTCAGGCTGAATTATTTTTTCTGGACGTAAAAACGCAAAAACCCTTCGTCTTCCTTATCTCCCAAATATTGGTGTCCCATCCGGTTGGCCCAGCCAGGCAGATCATTTCGGGATCCCGGATCAGTGCCCAAGATCTCCAAAATCTGGCCGGAAGCAAGTTTTTCTATGGCTTTTTTCGTCTTCAAAAGGGGCATCGGGCAACTATAGTGCAGTTCATTTGACTTCATACATATTTTTAAATATAACTTGTTGATATTATAAAAAGTTTTGATTCAATACAGTATGGAGTCATATGAAATTAGCTATAAGACCTCTGGCGTCCAAAGTTTCGTCAGGTTTGATTTCATTCATAAAAAATCTCCTTATACCTAATTTAATTTTTGTGCTTTGATGTCTTGGTGGCTGAGTAAGTACAAATAGTTAAGTTTACATCAGAGTGAATTTGCTTGTCTCTTCATTCCAGGAAAGAATTATA
>JAFDHS010000343.1 GCA_019308655.1 Deltaproteobacteria bacterium | reverse complement strand
AATTTGTGGAAAATTTAATTTTGTACATCATTTGTTTGATTCTGGGGGGAGCCGGGGCCTGGGTCATAGGTAAATACGCACCTGAATTGGGGCTTGTGGATCTTCCGAATGAGCGAAGTTCCCATGCAATGCCGACTCCAAAAGGCGGCGGGATTGGTATCCTGGCCGCCTTTGTTTTTGCTTCCCTGTTTCTTGAAGTCTCTTTATATTTTTGGCTTCCCGCGACCTTTCTTGCTTTGTTCAGCTTGTTGGGGGACAAGGTGGAGCTTTCGCCAAAGTTCCGCTTGCCGGTCCAGTTTGTTGCTGCCCTGATTGTTGTTGCTCCAGGCCTGTTTTCTAATTCTTTCATTAAGTTCTGTCCTCTGTCTCCTCTCTTTTGCCTTTTGCCTTTATCTATCTTCATCGTGGGAACCGCAAATTTTTATAATTTCATGGACGGGATCAACGGCATTGCGGGAATAACAGGTGTGGTGGGTTTTGGGCTTATCGCTTTTTATGCTTTTCTTTCGGGAATAGACTCTTTTTTTGTAACCCTGGCCGTCTGCATGTCGCTCTCCTGCCTGGGGTTTCTACCTTTCAACAACATACCAAAGGCAAAGGTTTTCATGGGGGATGTGGGGAGTATTCTGCTGGGGTTTGCGTTCGCCGGAATGGTTGTTTGGCTTTCAAAGAGCTTTTTGGATTTTGTCTGCCTGGCTGCCTTTTTGTTCCCCTTTTATATGGATGAACTGACCACCATGATTATTCGCTTAAAAGATGGTGAAAATCTGACCCGTCCCCATCGCAGGCATCTTTACCAGTTTCTGGCCAATGAGATGGGGATTGCTCACCGGAAGATTTCGGCAGGGTACGGAGTGGTTCAACTGATAGTTGGTTTGATTGTGTTGCTTTTAAAGCCATTTGGCCTTGTTGCGGTTTTATTTTTTTTAACGGCCTGTTTTGCAGGGTTTGTTTTGTTGAATTTCAGTATCCGAAAAAATATTGAGAATTGGCCACAGATCCACACATAGATTTTACCAGGGAAAGTGGAATGCAAAGCTTATTCCTCTGGGACCAGGCTCAATTTTGGCAGTCTCGTACAAAGTCAAAAAGCCCTTCTCCTATTAAGGGAGAGGATTGAGGTAAGGGTGTTTAAAAAATTTCATGAAAGAAATGGGATCATGATAGACAGGTTGTTTCTAAGTTGAAAGCATGATAAAAGAAATGTAAAATTATTTCATAGCAGACCCAAATCCTTATAACTTTTCCAAGCCCTTTTGCCTTAGATAACCTTCCTGATTAGTTTACAAATTGCCCGGGCAGTAATTTAAACCCGGTGATTATCGATTTACAGCACATGATTTTGCTCGGATTGTTACTTTATATGCGCGATCTTGAATTCGGATAGATTTTTTTTGTTTTTATGACATAAAATTACAATTAATGAACTTAAATGGAAGAATTTGGCCGACGATTTGACAATGGCGATAAAATATAAACTTTTTTATAAAAATTTTTTTGTGACCCTGGGGATTGATATTATCCTTCTGGTTTGCTCCATGTATGCGGCATATCTGATACGCTTTGACTTCAACATCCCGCTGCAAAATTTGCTTTTGCTCAAACAGGTCTTTCCTTTTTTCTTGATAATCAAAATCTTAAGTTTTTATTTTTTTGATCTCTACCGCGGCATGTGGCGTTATACCAGCATTGCGGATTTGATAAATGTCATTAAAGCATCCAGCATCAGCACCTTTCTCGTTATTACCTTTGTTCTCTTCATTCACAGGTTTGAAGGTTTTTCTCGTTCGGTTTTTGTAATCGACTGGTGTTTCACGATCTTTCTTATCGCCGGATTCCGGCTGCTCGTCAGATTTTATTTTGAGCATGTGAGCGAGGATAAACCTTGGGAATCCATAGTTCGTTCGGCTTTGGGGCTCTTTAAGGGGAAACGGGTTAACGGCAAGAGGCTGCTTATTATCGGAGCGGGTAATTGCGGGGAGAAGATTTACAGGGAGATACGTGACAATGCATCGCTTAAGTACAACGTGGTCGGTTTCCTTGATGATCATCCGGTTAAAATCGGTAAAAAGATCCATGGCATTCCGGTACTGAGCGCTATCAGCGATATCAAAAAGGCCGC
>JAFDHS010000342.1 GCA_019308655.1 Deltaproteobacteria bacterium | reverse complement strand
ACATCAAGACTGGTTCTTTGTTTTTTCACGCCTCAGCGTGATTCGATGTTGGACGTTGGAAGTTCGATGTTGGAAGTTCGATGTTGGAAGTTCATCTTTTAATTTGCCTTTGCGAGAGGATAAAATAATGAAAAAATTTGCATTCAAAACCATAAGAAGCAGGCTTGCATTCTGGTTTGTCGTCCTGGGGCTGGCGCCTTTATTTGTTGGCATTGTGATAACTTATCAGCAACAGGTGCATTCAATAGAACAGGAAACCTTTGATAAGCTTATCGCAATCCGCGATCTCAAGGTTCAGCAACTGGAAAACTGGCTGACCGAAAGAACAGGTGATCTGAAAACAACAGCCACTGATAATGAACTCACTGACCTGGAAAAAATGATTCATAAGGAGCACAGAGATCAAACCGATCTTAAAATCTATAAGAATATTCTAAGGATACTGAACCGTTATCTGAAAAACTATGATGCTTATGATGAAATATTCATCATCAATCCCGAAACAGGCATCGTCGAAATATCCACCAGTTCCAACTCCGAAGGAATGGACCAATCCGATAATTCTTACTTCACCCAGCCCATGAAGACCCGCGAGTTGTTCATTAAAGATATCTATTATTCAAAATCTCTTGCAAGAAATACGATGACCTTTTCTATGCCCATATTCTGCACAAAACATGTTCCACACCACATTGTCGGGATTCTGGTAGCGCGTGTGGACCTGAAAAACTCTCTTTATGCCTTGCTGCAGGACAGGGTGGGGTTGGGTAAAACCGGTGAAACACTTATCGTAAACAAAGAAGTCCTGACTTTAAACGAACTGCGCTGGCATCAAAACGCCCCTCTTAATCTTCAGATAAAAACCGTTCCTGCTGTTAAGGCCTCTCAGGGCTTAACCGGAATTGCCGAATCCACGGATTACTGCGGTGAAGGAGTCCTTGCCGCTTATACCTATATCCCGCAAACAGGCTGGGGTTTTGTCGCTAAGCAGGACCTGGCGGAGCTTTGCGCCCCCATAAAATCCATGATGGTGAATTTCCTTATACTCATTATCGGGGCAATGATCACGATTCTTGTCATAGGGTTTTTAATAGCAAGAACCATTGCCGCGCCTGCCATCGAAATGGCTGCAACGGCCGGGAAGATGAAAAAGGGCGATTTTTCCGTCAAAAATCGTATCAACGGCGCCGATGAACTCGCTACCCTCGCTGAAACATTCAACACCATGGCCGAGTCTATCGAGTCACAAGAGGAACTCCGGGAAATAAACGATAAGATTACTCAAACGCTCGTGGACGCAAAAGATCTACCGGAGTTCAGAATAAATATCCTGAAAAAGCTTGTCGCGGTCACGGGGTCACAGATGGGGGCATATTTTGTCCTGAACAGGGACACGAAAATCTTTGAACCGTTCACATCCATAGGCGTCACCCCCGGACTTCTGAAACCTTTTGACGCGTCCACCCTCGAAGGGGAACTCGGTATGGTGGTGGAGACAAAGAAGACAACCCGCATAGAGGATATCCCGGAAGACAGCATGTTCAAGTTCAGGACGTTCACCGGTACGATACTCCCCAAAGAGATTATCTGTATCCCCGTTATTATCGACGACGTCGTGTCCGGCATTGTGTCCCTATCGAGCATCAAACCATATCCCCGGAAAGTTCTCGATATCATGGAGCAGCCGTGGACAACGGGATTCGGCACAGCCCTTTCCAATATGTGGTCAAATACGGAGACAGCAAGACTCGCCGCGGAACTAATTGAAAAAAAATATCTTGTTGATTCATCATCAAGTGCCATCGGCACCTGTACGCTTGATGGAATTATGACCTATGTTAATCCTTCGTTTCTTGAAACATGGGGCTTTGAGGATGACAGCGAGGTGATCGGAAAACCGTTCCCTGAATTCTGGATGGCAAGTGAAATATTTGACGAGGTAATGGATGATTTAAAAAATAAGGGCACATGGAGTGCCGAAATAAAGGCAAAGCGAAATGATGGTACCTTATTCGATGTTCAGGCCTCTGCTTCGACTGTTTATGATAAAAACGGAAAACCGATCGAAATGATGTCGTCATCCATAGATATTTCTGAGCGGAAAAAAGCGGAGAAAAAAATCTTGGAAATCAATCAGGAACTTCAAG
>JAFDHS010000014.1 GCA_019308655.1 Deltaproteobacteria bacterium | reverse complement strand
ACCGGTTTTACCATAGCGCCTGAAGCAGGCAGCCAGAGACTCCGGGATGTAATCAACAAAAACATAATGGAAGAGGAGATCTTTGAGACGGTTACCAATGCGTTTGACCTGGGGTGGCAGGTGATAAAATTATATTTTATGGTCGGCCTTCCAACCGAAACCGATGAGGATCTCAAAGATATTGTCAGGCTGGTCAAGGATCTTGTAAAAATAAAAAGCCCCAAAAAGGGAAAAAGAAAAATAAACGTCAGTGTCGGGACATTTATTCCAAAACCCCATGTTCCTTTTCAATGGGAATCACAGATTTCTTTGGCTGAATCCAATGAAAAGATACGTTTTATTCGGGATAACCTCAATATCCCGGGGGTACAGTTTAAATGGCAGAAACCCCAGGTCAGTATACTTGAGGGGCTTTGGGCAAGGGGAGACCGGCGGCTCGCCCCTTTGCTGGTAGCTGCATACAAACTTGGATGTAAATTCGACGGATGGAGCGATAAGTTTCATTATGATCTGTGGGAACAAGCCTTGTCCGAGACCGGCATTGATATTGATTTTTATACGACACGTAAAAGAGATATCGATGAACCTCTGCCCTGGGACCATATTGATACTAAAGTTTCAAAGACTTTCTTAAAGCAAGAACGGGAAAAAGCCTTAAGAGGTGAACTTACATCAGATTGTCGTACGGAAAATTGCAAAAATTGCGGGGTTTGTGATTTTGAAAAAATTGAGCCAAAGGTATTTGACACCTGCAAAAAGGAAAAACCAAAATCTTTACTACCGGATTCTGAAGGAGAAACATGTTATAAAAAACTTCAGATCTTCTTTTCAAAGCAGGACCAGGCAAAGTATTTCGGTCATCTTGAAATGGTTAAAATATTTTTACAGGCCATAAGGCGCGCAGAAATACCGGTAAAATATTCAAAGGGATTTCATCCCATGCCAAAAATTTCTTTTGAAGATCCCCTTCCTTTAGGTATGGAAAGCCTCAAGGAGAATTTTTATTTAACGGTGCCTGTTGATATTCAATCTCAGAGAATCATAACCGATTTGAATGATCAGCTTCCAAAAGGGCTTTTTGTACATGATTGCCGACTTGCACCTTCGCCGTCTTCACAAAAAAAGGACCGTAAGGAATTTAAAAAAGCCGTTTACCGGGTTACCCTCAAAGAGGGTGTTTTTGAAGAAGAGAAACTGGAAGATTTTACAAAAAAGGCTGAATTTACTTTTACCCGTACCAACCGTAAAGGTAGGGTGAAAAAAATTGACTTGAAAGAGACGGTTTTAAAAATTGATCTGCTTGTAGGGTGAAAAAAATTGACTTGAAAGAGACGGTTTTAAAAATTGATCTGCTTGTCCCCCACGGATTAGAGATGATATTAAGAATGGAACCCGGCAAAACAGTCAGGCCTTTTGAAGTGATTAAAAGAATTTTTGACCTGCCTGAAGAAACAATCAAACGGGCTGATGTCGTTAAAATTTAAAAATGAAAAATACATGTATAAAGAGCTTGTTATAAACATTGCCGAATATGAAACCCGTGTTGCCCTTCTTGAGGATGGAACCATTGCCGAACTTTTTATTGATCGAAGCGATGAGTCAAACATTACGGGTAATATTTACAAAGGACGGGTACAAAGGGTTCTTCCGGGTATGCAGGCGGCCTTTGTGGATATAGGCCTGAACCAGGCGGGTTTTATCCATGTTTATGATGTCATCAGAGATGTGGGTTATGAATTTAACCCTGTGTTTGCAGACGATTCAAAAACGGGTGACCATCTGTTGGTAGACAAAACGAACTATGATATAGAGCGCCCGGATTCCTTTTATTCAAAACAAGATGTTCAGATTGAAACCCTTATCCGTGAAGGCCAGGAAATAATGGTTCAGGTTGCCAAGTCTCCAATAGGAAGCAAAGGCGCTCGACTCACTTCTCATATTTCACTTCCCGGACGTTTTCTGGTTTTTATGCCGACAGCAGCTCATATCGGCGTATCCAGACGTATAGAAGACGAAAGCGAACGCTCCCGCTTAAAGAATCTGGTCCAGTCGTCAAATGATATGAATTTCGGGTATATTGTCAGAACCAGTGCCGAAGGGGTTCAGGAAGAAAAACTTGCAAAAGAGATGAATTTTCTTGTTAATTTATGGGAAAAAATCCAAAAAAAGCACAAGAAAGCTTCCGCACCTTCATTATTGCATCAGGAACTTAATGTTACGCTTCGCGCTGTAAGGGACTTACTAACCGATGAGGCGGACAAGGTGATTGTAGATTCGCGGTCGGGTTATGAGTCCGTTTTGTCTTTTCTCGAAGAATTCATGCCAAGACTTAAGGATTCCGTGGTGTTTTATCCGGGACCTGAACCGATTTTCGACGCATATAATTTAGAAGGTGATATTTCCCGTGCGTTGAAAAAAAAAGTTTGGCTGAAATCCGGCGGCTATATTATTATTGAACAGACGGAAGCCCTTGTTGCAATTGATGTAAACACCGGGCGATATGTGGGTAAACACAATTTTGAAGAGACGGTTTTAAAGACCAACCTTGAAGCGGTAAAAGAGATAGCCTATCAAATACGTCTTCGTAACATCGGCGGTATTATCATTATCGATTTTATCGACATGGAAAAAATTTCCAACCGGGAAAAGGTTTTTAATGCTCTTGAAGAAGCTTTAAAAAAAGACAGAAACAAGACTCACGTTCTTCCCATGTCGGAGATGGGGTTGATTCAGATGACCCGCAAGCGCACAAGAAAGACGCTTACAAAAATGCTGTGTGAACCGTGCTTTTATTGCGATGGTAACGGTTATTTGCTATCAAGGCAGTCAGTTTGTTATAATATTTACAAAGAGATACTGCGGGAGGCCCAGGATATGAGGGGTACTCGATTTACCGTGAGGGTAAATCCGCAAATTATCGAACTTCTCCATGGAGAAGAACGGGATATCATTGTCTCACTTGAACGACTCCTCGGTAAAGATATTGTAATATATCCCAACCCTGAGTTCCACATAGAAGAGTTTGATATTTTTGAAATCCTTAATGATTGAATCTAAGCATTCGGTTTTATCTCTAAATGGGGTTTGTTTTGATTCTTGACACAAAGATTTTTTTATGTTTTTATTCTTTGATTCATAGAAATATGCATACGAGTCTTTATAACTTGATGATCCGGTTTTTTTTCTTTTGATTTTTTCGATCGTCGATTTTTCAAGGCATCGCATGCATTGGTTATTGATTTATATGGGCTATGCAGGAATCTAAAAAACTCTGAAAGCCTCTAAAATAGTTATTTTTACAAAGTCGACTTTTAAAAACCGGATAATCGAGCCTATAAGTTACAAGGATTTTTTATTATGAAAAGAACATTTCAGCCAAGCAGAATTAAACGTGCCAGAACACATGGCTTCCGAAAAAGGATGTCCACAAAAGCGGGCAGAAGAATCATTAACCGGCGAAGAGCCAGAGGAAGAAATCGTTTGGCAGCTTAATAGTTTCTGATCGAGTAATGCTGAAAAAATGCGTCCCTGCCAAAAAAGATTCTTAATAAATTTTGAAGATCTTGATATAAAACTTATATTTCGAAAAAGGGTTAAAATTATTTGCGCATTTTTTCTTTTACCAAAGCGGATAGAATTTTAAAACATTCCGAATTTGTCAGATTATCAAAGCTCGGCAAAAAGATACATAGTAGGTATTTTATAGCTGTTTTTTCTATGGGTCGTTTTGAAAGAACGCGACTTGGGATCACTGTAACTAAAAGAACTGGAAATTCGATAACACGCAACAGGATCAAACGGTTTATTCGCGAATATTTTCGGTTAAACAAACAGAATATTGCAGGTAACTGGGATATAAATATTATAGCCAAAAAAGAGGCTTCAAACTTATCATCGCATCAGGTTTTTTCTTCTCTGCAAAATATTTTTGGCCAAATTTCAAGGAGATATTATCGTTAACCTGATTTCTAATCGTCTTATAAAAAAGGCGTTGGTAATACTTATTCTGATTTTTATCAGGGCATATCAGTCTATATTGTCTCCTGTTTTTGGTCCCACTTGTCGTTTTTACCCATCCTGCTCTGAGTATGCGTATCAGGCTGTTTTTCGTTATGGTCCGCTTAAAGGGTTATATCTTGCCTTAAAGAGAATTCTGCGGTGTCATCCTTTTCATCCGGGAGGATTCGATCCTATTCCATAGTAATTCCATAGTAGCATCTTCGAAAGAAGATCCTTCCTTCGATCAGCCCTGCAATGATTTTTATCTTTTTAGCTATGAAAAATCATAAACCTGCTAGGAACGCAGATGAAATAAATTAAACTAAATCCCTATTTCAGACTCAGGCTGTCTTTGCCCGATCCCCTATTTTTTAAGCAAGCTCTTAAATATAGAACACTATTCGTGTTTTAAAATTTCGGATCGAACAGATTTAACCTGAATCTTAAGTGTAATTAGGATCAATTTATTCCATCTGCGTTTCTTTGTTGACGCTTAAATTATATAATCTGCGTTCCTTCGTTGATTTTTAAAAAAAATAAATTGCCTGTTTTGCCGGTTTTAAAATTTTATGTTAGGAGAAAAATATGCAACAATTCCGTTTAATTATAGCGATAGCGCTTTCTTTTCTTGTGTTTCTTTTGTGGGATTTTTTTGTCGCTGACAAACAGGTTAAAAATTCAAAGGAAAATCTTCAGGCAACCCGGACATTAACAACAAAAGAAGCATCGCCTGAACTCGCTGATCAAACAACCATAACCCGGAAAAAAGAGGGTTTGGCTGATGAAAGGATGAAGCAACCTGAAAAAACATCCCGTATTATTACTGTAACTTCTCCTTTTTACTCAGTAAAAATTTCAGAGAAAGGCGCTGTCTTTAACAGTTTCGTTTTAAAGAATTACAGAGAAACCGTGGATGTTGAATCAAATCTGAAAGAGCTGCTACCCATCGAAAAACTTAAAAGTCAAGGAAGCATTGGCTTGGCATTTTCCGGTGACAGTATTCCAGGCCTTGAAAATGCCTTTTTTAGTGCAGACATTGAGTCTGATTCCATTGATGTTTATAGTCAAGATAAAAAAGTTTCTTTCTATTGGGAGTCACCCCGAGGAATAATTGTTGAAAAGAGGTTCATTTTTTCATCGGAGACTTACATGATCGGCCTGGAAATTATTGTAAAAAACGGGTCTGATCAAACCATAAAGGATGACCTGATACTTTCTTTGTTGAATTCTGTGTCGGACGGCGCAAGCAGATACGGTTTTGAAGGTCCATCTGCCCTCATCGACAATAAACTGGAAAAAGTAAAAATAAAGAAGATCGAAGAGAAAAACATCTATAATGGAAAATTGAAATGGATCTCAGTTCAAGAGCAGTATTTCATCTCCAGTATTATACCCAAAAATGTTCGTCAAGCAAGCATGCGGCTTTTTCTTAAAGAGAATGATATTCTGGAAACCCAGTATGTGGACTCTTCTGTCAATATCATGCCCGGGACCCAGCAGGTTTATGAATATAATCTCTTTATGGGGCCCAAAAGCTTAAAAATTCTAAAGGGCTTAAATTGTGATCTGGACAAGGCGATTAATTTCGGATTTTTTGATTTTATCGCCAAGCCTTGTTTGTGGCTGATGAATTTCTTGTACGGTTTTATTCCGAATTATGGTGCTGCTATTATCATATTAACGATTTTGATTAAAATTCTTTTCTGGCCTCTTGGGACAAAGAGCTATAAATCCATGAATGAAATGAAGCGAGTTCAGCCTTTGATGGCGGAGATCAGAGAAAAGTACAAGCACGATAAGAAAAAGATGAACGAGGAAATAATGGGTTTGTATAAAGTATACAAGATCAACCCTTTGGGTGGGTGTCTCCCTATGGTTGCCCAAATTCCTGTTTTTTTTGCCTTTTATCAGATGCTATACGGAGCCATAGAACTTCGGCATGCGCCTTTTTTCTTGTGGATTAACGATCTGTCTGCTCCGGATCGTCTTTTTTCTTTCGACTTGGCCATTCCCTTTATGCAGGCACCCTATGGTATCCCCGTTCTTACAATTATAATGGGAGCTACAATGTTTATTCAACAAAAATTGTCTCCGGCACCGGGTGATCCTTCACAGGCTAAAATGATGATGTTGATGCCAATCGTTTTTACCGTTATTTTCATAAATTTTTCTTCCGGCCTTGTTCTGTACTGGCTTGTAAATAACACCCTGTCGATCGCCCAGCAATATTACACGACAAAGAGAACCGCTTAATGATGGAGGTTGTACATGAAGCCTTGTTTGGAATTTGAAGGCAAGAATGTTGATTATGCTATCGAAAAAGCTTGTGAAGAATTACAATTAACGAAAGATAAACTTAAATATGATGTTATATCCCATGGGTCCAGCGGAATTTTCGGATTGGTTGGAGCTAAAAAAGCACGAATTCGTGTTGCCGCGCCTGAGCTGAGTACGGAGATTGCAAACAAAAAATCCCCAAGCGACGATATTTCTTTTAAACCGGAGTTTAAGGATGAATGTGCTGTTTCGCTTGTAGATGAAGCTTTTAACAAACCTGAACAAAAGGGTGTTTCTGAAGAACTTTTGAATGTTGGAGAAGATACCATCCAAAAGATAGTCGATTTAATAACCACTGATGCAAGGGTTTCTGCCAAGCGGCGGGGTGACAGGATACTATACAATATTGAAGGCGGCAATTCCGGCATTCTTATCGGTAAGAGAGGTCAAACCCTTGAAGCCATACAGTATATTGTGGACAAGGTTGTTAACAAAAAGTCTATTGATAAGAGAATTCGTGTGCAAATAGATGTTCATGGATACCTGGAAACAAAAAAAGCAAGCTTGCAGAGGCTTGCCGTCAAATTGGCCGAGAAGGCCAAGCACACGGGAAAACCGACGACAATCGGTCAAATGAATGCCCATGACAGAAGGATAGTACACTTGTCATTAAAAAATGACAAGGAGGTAAGAACTCAGAGTATGGGTGAGGGATATTACAGAAAACTTGTTATTTTTCCCAAAAAAAATAATAATAACGGGAAAAACTCTTTATCAAATTAATTCCAAAGATTTTTTTGTATCCCTTTAAAATGAATGGAACACGGATGCTGAGGATCAAGGGGGATACAAAATTTTTTAGATCCTTGCCATTCGTGTTCTCTTTCAATTCCTTATATATCAATATGTAAAAACTATAGACTATTTATAAAATGGACAATTCTACAATCGCTGCCATTGCAACTCCAATGGGTGGTGGTGGTATCGGTATTATCAAGATTTCCGGCCCTGATGCTTTATCCATAGCTGAATCAATCTTTTTCAAGATAGACGCAAAATCAGACAAACCCGTACACTTATCCGATTCCGTTGTTGTTTCTTCGTTAAAATCCCACCAGCTTTCTTATGGAAATATAGTCGACTCCTCAAACGGTCGTATACTGGATGAGGTTCTGCTGGCGGTTATGAAAGCCCCCTTTTCGTATACCCGTGAGGATGTTGTTGAAATTCATGCACATGGGGGTGCTTTTGTATTAAAGGGTATTCTGAATCTGGTGATTGAAAAAGGGGCGAGACTTGCGGAACCGGGTGAATTTACCAAACGCGCCTTTATCAACGGCCGTATCGATTTGACCCAGGCGGAAGCCGTTATTGATATTATTAATGCAAGAACATTAACTTCTATGGATATTGCGGCATCACAGATAAAGGGGGGCTTGAAAAGTCAGATTGAAGATATGATAGAACAGTTACTCCATATCCTTGCAGAAATTGAAGCGGCCATAGATTTTCCGGATGAGGTTGGGGATGCCGTTAATAATGAACTTGCACTTGATAATATCCAAAAGCATGTTGTCTTACCGTTAAAAGCGCTTATCGAACAATATGAAAATGCTCATTTTTTAAGAGACGGTTTAAAGCTGGTTATTGTCGGACCTCCCAATGTTGGAAAATCCACTCTTATGAACCTTTTGGTCAACAAAGACCGTTCAATTGTAACCTCTATTCCCGGAACGACACGCGATTTGATTGAGGATACTTTCAACTTAAGGGGGTTTCCAATTGTTATTACGGATACGGCAGGGTTTCACGATACATCTGACCCTGTGGAGATTATAGGAATAAAAAAAGCACAGGAAAATATTGAAAATTCGGACCTGGTTCTTTTTATGGTTGACGCCGCTTCCAAAATCAAACATGAAAAGCGGATAGTATTCGACAAAATAAAACATAAAAGACTTATAATTGTTTTAAATAAAACGGATTTGCTTGACTCTGACCCCCGATTGGATCTTCCCAAAGAATGGGAAGATATTCCGAGAGTCAATATTTCAGCACGTTATAATAAGGGGATTGAAGATCTAAAGGGCATGATTACAGATAGTTACGTTAAGGATATGCCTGAAAACCGGAGCAGTATTGTTCCGAATTTGAGACATAAAAAAGCTTTGGAGCAAAGTTTAAAGACTGCTTCCTCAGCAATGGAAGGTCTCCGAAGCGGCAGGCATTATGAATTGATATCTATTGATATCCAAAGTATAATTAATTTTTTGGGTGAAGTTACCGGCATTACTACAAAACCGGATGTTCTGGATAATATTTTCAGCAACTTTTGTATCGGTAAGTAATGTATTGATATCAAAAAAATCCGAATCTATGGGATCGGCGAGGTAATAGGGGATACGGAAATGCTCTTGAATTGTTCAGATAAAAATGTCATTTTGTTTGTGAAAATGAGTAGCCGGCTATAAAGTCGGGGATTTATTTTTTCTGCATTTTTTAGATAGGTGTTTTATCAATTATAATAAAAGGATATAAAATATGAATATAGACTTTACGCCTTTTTTCAATAAATACGAGGCACTTGTAACGATGGCCGAAGGTGTTTTTGAGCGTGTTAAAAAAGAGTACCCGGACCTTGTAAAGTGCAAGATCGGCTGCTGCGACTGCTGTAACGCTTTGTTTGATATTACACTGATAGAAGCGATATATTTAAATTATCACTTTAATAAAAAATTTAAAGGAGAGGAAAAAGAGCGTCTTCTTGAAAAAGCCGGCAACGCTGATCGAAAGATATATAAAATTAAAAGAAAAGCACATCAAGATTCCCGGAAAGGGGTTGATGAAAATGAAATACTGTCGGAAATGGCTCTGGAGCGTGTCAGATGCCCGCTTTTAAACGAGGAGGACGGGTGTGATCTTTATGAATTCCGGCCGATGACGTGTAGAATATACGGGATACCGACATCCATAGCTGGAAGAGGCCATACCTGTGGGAAGTCCGGTTTTGTGGAGGGTAATAAGTATCCGACGGTCAATATCGATACCATCTATAAACACCTTTATGCTTTGTCCAATGAATTTGTAAAAGAAATAAAAAGCGACCATGTGAAAATGGGAGACATGCTTGTGCCGGTATCCATGGCGATGATTACAAACTATGATGAAGAGTGTCTTGGGCTTATAGACAAACAAAAAAGTGATTCAAAAGAAGGAAAATCTGATGGATAATTTTTCCGAAGAAGAAATGGAACAAAAGAAAAGGGCTATTTTTGACAGCATGGGATCAAGAGGACAAAAATATATCCTGAAAAAAGGATATGACAAATGGGACCCTTTTGAAGAGCCTAAACACCCTATCGATATCCGCAAAGACAAAACAAACCGTACCAGCCAGATGCTGATAAGAGAGTTTTTACAGAGCCGAAAGATGGATGAATATAGCAGTGTCTATGGAAAAGGTGCGTTTGATATGTGTTTTGGAATCATCAACAATGATGAACACTGTCGGGGGATGTTTGATTTTGCCTGCTGGTACAAAGATTTGCTGAGAAGGGAAGGGTATGAAGAGGTTTAATGGACGGCAAATAAAAATCCATACAACTGCGACTAAAGGAGTGAGTACCGATAGATATTGAAATAACCAAAAAAAAGATTGTTGAAGCCATAGCCGAATCCCGAAAAAAGTTTACCCTGCCGGCCTTAAAATCGCATATTTCGGAAACCTTGATGATCGAAAAAAAAAAGATAAAACCGGCGGTAAAGGCTTTGGTTTCAGCAGGCGAACTTACCTATACGTATAATTATGGATGTTCTTTTATAGAAATTTCCTTCAATAAACCGGTTCGCATTTCAAAGCACATTGTCGTGAAACCACCCGGAATTTTTTATAAGCCGATGTCCGAAGATGTTGAAATAGAATTGCTTCATGGCGCATCCTTTGGAACGGGTGAACATCCGACAACCCGTTTGGCTGTCAGAGGAATGGAATACGCTCTGAAAGAGATCGATTTTTTAAGGAGTAAAAAAAAGACCTGTGCACTCGATATTGGAACAGGTTCCGGCATTCTTGCAATAACAGCGGCTCGCTTGGGGATTAAAAAAGCTATAGGAACGGATATAGATCCTTGTGCAAGAAGTGAAGCGAAAGAGAATGTAAAAATCAACCGGCTTGATGACAAGATTGAAATTTGTGACCGCATGATCGATAATATCGATGAGCGGTTTACCCTTGTAACTGCTAATTTGAGATATCCTACAATAAAAAGGATATACTCCAAAATTGCAGAAATAACCGAACCTGCCGGCGGAGTTGTCGTTTCCGGAATCAAAGAAGAGGAAGTTCCGGAACTTTTAGATATATATACGGAAAAACACTTTGAATGTAAATGGAAAGAATGCGAGAAAAGTTGGGCAGGCCTTGTGTTTATAAAAAATGCTTAGGAACGGGGATTAGATAAGATGACTTTCGAGCATTCAGGGAGATGGATTTATGCTAAATAGTTTTAACATACACAAAAAGAATTTCTTGAGTAATGATTCCTGTCAAATTAAAAAGTATTTTATTATCATACTTTTTTTATTGATTTTTTCAGGTGTTGCCTCGGCCCGGCGCCTTGCTGTTTCAGTTCCTGAGGCCAACGTCCGTTCAGGGCCTGGAACAAAATATGAAATTGCCTGGAAAGTCGAAAAATATTACCCGGTCTCAATCATTAAAAAATCCGGGGAATGGTATAAATTCATTGATTTTGAAGGAGATCAAGGGTGGATTTATCAACCCCTCGTTCATAATATTCCAGCCGTTATTACAAAAAAAGAAAAATGCAATATCAGATCAGGCCCGGGCACGAAGTTTAACGTTGTATTCATTGCTGAAAACGGAATTCCGTTCAAGCTTATAAAACGTAAAAAAGACTGGTTAAATATCCAGCATGCTGATGGTGATAAAGGCTGGATACACAAGTCTTTGGTTTGGTAAGTTATTTTTTAATAAAATCAGAGGATCAGATGAACGTATTGCAACAGTTTGAAGCTGTTTGTCATGCCATGGCCGACCCTGATTTTTATCCTCATCCGGTATCTTGTATAGAACGCCGCGACACTCACATTTCCTCCGTATTTTTGACCGGAAAATGGGTTTATAAACTCAAAAAACCCTTTGACTTAGGTTTTCTTGACTTTCGTAGTCTGGAGGACCGGTACCGTTTCTGTAAGCTTGAAGTTTCCCTGAACCGAAGATTCAGCCGAAACATCTACCAGGAAGTGATCAGAATTTACAAAAGCGATGATGGCCGGTTTTCTCTTGTGAAGAATGCAGAGGTGGTTGAATATGCCGTTAAAATGAGACAATTGCCGGACAGCACCAGCCTCAAGGCGCTTCTGAAAAAAGATAAAATTCGGCCGGCACATATGAAAAAACTAGGAAAAACCCTGGCTGCTTTTTATGAAGAGAGCAACCGAAATTCCGAGATCGATCATTATGGACGGCGAGATATAATTTCTTTTAACATGGAGGAGAACTTTCGTCAGCTCAAACCATTTGCCGGAGATGTTCCGGATCGTGAAAAATTTCAATTCATCTGTAATGCCGGTCGTTCATTTCTTGAACAACACAGCGATCTTTTCGAGCGCCGTGTGGAAACAGGGAAAATTCGTGATGGTCACGGAGATTTGCGTACGGAGCATGTTTATTTTTATCGCGGCATTCAAATTATCGATTGCATAGAATTCAACGAACGCTTCCGATACGGTGATGTAGCAGCAGATCTGGCTTTTCTCCACATGGATATGGAACATATGGGTTTTGCCAATCTGAGCAGGATTTTTTTAGAAGCATATGTGGCAGCAGCCAATGATCCCGAACTTTACGCTTTGCTTGATTTTTATGCCGCCTATAGAGCCATGGTTAGAGCAAAGGTTTCCTGGATTCGTTTTCAGGAACTGGAAAATGATGAAAAACGGATCTTCAGAGACGATGCAAGGCGTTATATGGATCAGGCTTACAGATATGCAATCCAATTAAGTCGGCCTACCTTATGGATTTTTTGCGGATTGCCTGCGACGGGTAAATCCTCTCTTGCAGAAATGGTTGCAAAAAAATTATCGATTTCTTTATTTCAATCTGATCGTGTTCGAAAAGAGATGCAACCCGATTCTCATCAAGAGGTTGTTTCCTTCGGCCAGGGAATCTACCGTAGTGAAATACGTGATACCGTCTATACACGTTTGTCGGCCCTTGCCGGGAAAATACTCGGGCAAAGAGACTCGGTGATTCTCGATGCGACCTTTTCACGCCGCAAATGGCGGGATGAAGTCGGTCGTTTGGCCATGTCTTTGGACGCTGATTTTATTTTTGTGGAATGCGTCTGCAAAGAGGATACCCTT
>JAFDHS010000341.1 GCA_019308655.1 Deltaproteobacteria bacterium | reverse complement strand
AGCACGATGAGCGGAATACGGTAAACAGGTGATTTGAAATCCGGATCGTGAATTAACCTGTGCCTTTGGCAAGGGATGGTCGAAATGCAATTTGGCACAAATGATGAAATTTAATGCAAAAGATGGGCACGCTCCGCTTTGCCCATCCTACATCTACATTGTTTGTACGGAGTTGTGGAGTTGTGGGCGGTATGTCATCGCTGTCTGATATTGAACAAAAACTTAAGCCGAAAATGCCGGTGATCAATGCAACAACGCTCTGAGTCGACTCAAATTGACCTTATCTCCGCACTCCCTTTTTTCCCCTTTTGGCGTTTCGATAATTTTCGGAACATTTTTCAGTCTTTTGTCGTTCATGATACAGTCAAAGGCGTTGATGCCGATGGCGCCTTTTCCGATATGTTCGTGCCGATCTACCCTGGATCCCAAATCTTTTTTTGAATCGTTTAAATGAATAAGGTACAGATACTCAAGTCCGATGACCGAATCAAACGTATCCATGGTATTTTTGTATGATTTTTCGGTTCGGATATCATAGCCTGCTGCAAAAATATGGCAGGTGTCAAGACAGATGCCGATTCGATCCCTGTCTTCGATTTTGTCCATAATGGCGGCAAGCTGTTCAAAGGTATGACCGATGCCTGTTCCTTGTCCGGCGGTGGTTTCAAGGAGCAGCCGCACGTTTGTCTTTGGAATTTCGGCAAATATCCGATTGATGCTTTCTGCAATCACACGGATGCCATGGTTTTCCCCTTTTCCCATGTGAGCGCCCGGATGAAGCACAGTGTAGGGGATATTCAGGTGTGAACATCGAATAAGTTCCTGTTTAAGAGCCGCGTAAGACATGGCGTGCTTTTGTTTTTCATGGCTTGCCAGGTTTATGAGATAAGAGGTATGGGCGGCGATTTCCTTTATGTCCGTCTCTTTTTTTGCCTTTTCAAAAAAGCTTATATCTTCTTGTGAAAGGGATCGTTCTTTCCAGGTCTGGGAATTTTTGGTAAAGAGTTGAAGTGCGGTGCAATCCATCGCCTTTGCCGCATAGAGCGCATTATGGAGCCCTTTTGCAATGGAAAAATGTGCGCCGAGCAGACATAAACTCTCCTTCTTCCTTTGAGAAGTAGTTTGGACGGATTTTTCCGGCACACTCTGCGCCTTGACATCCTGACAGGCGGTTCTTAATATTTTTTTGATTTTGTTTATATCTCCTTATTTTTAGAATGATTTTGTATGTTTTAAAACATATAAAGAAAGTGAATAGTAATCTATCATGAATTTGCATCCGAAGAAAGTACGCGCCTTGGGTCTTGGATCAGGCGGTCTGGACAGTATTTTGTCTGCCGTTCTTTTACGTAAACAGGGAATAGAGGTTGAATGGATAAGTTTTGAGACGCCGTTTTTTTCTTCTGAAGGCGCTCGAAAAGCTTCACAATTAATGGGGATTCCTCTTACTGTTCAAAATATAACCGACGAATACCTTAAGATGCTGAAAAATCCTGCCGGCGGGTATGGTAAGAACATGAATCCATGTATGGATTGTCATGCCTTGATGTTCAGGCGTGCCGGAGTCGTAATGAAAGAAAAAGGATTTGATTTGCTTTTCAGCGGTGAAGTGGTCGGCCAGCGCTTGAAGTCTCAAACAAAGCCCTCGTTGCGTTATGTTGAAAAGCATTCCGGATTTGACGGATATATATTGCGTCCGTTGAGTGCTAAAAGACTGCCGGAAACCATTCCTGAAAAAGAGGGGTGGGTAAAAAGAGACCTGTTGCTTGATATTTCGGGAAAATCTCGAAAGCCTCAGATAAAACTGGCTGAAGAATTCGGCATTCGAGACTATCCGGCTCCTGCCGGCGGGTGCCTTCTTACCGACAAAAACTACGCCGTTCGTTTAAAGGCCCTCTTCGACCACCAGGATGACTATACCGAATCGGAGCTTCTTCTTTTAAAATACGGACGGCATCTTCGTTTGGACGGGGATACGAAAATAATTGTCGGCCGAACCCGAAGCGATAATGTCAATATACTTAAACTAGATACGTTGATCAAGCTTAAGAATTTTCCGGGTCCGGTGGTGATCATACCCCACGGAGGAAATGAAAATATGATTAAACTGGCTGCATCAATAGGTGTGGGCTACAGTAAGGCCCCGGACAATACGCCTGTGGATGTTTTGATTAAAGGCCCCGGCGGCGGTAAAATTATTCAGGTGCTCGGCCTTTCCCCCCAGGAATTCAAACATTTTATGCTATAAGGATTAATGATGTCCGGATGCATTTGGAGGCAATCGTTGCTCCAAGGATCTTAGAGTCCTTCCGCGTTTGCCCTGAGCTGGCCGCAGGCGGCTGAAATGTCTTGTCCTTTGCTCTTTCGTATGATGGCCGTATAGTTATTTTGATGCAAAAT
>JAFDHS010000340.1 GCA_019308655.1 Deltaproteobacteria bacterium | reverse complement strand
TTATAAATATTCTTTTATCAAAATTTCGGCTATTTGGACTGCATTTGTAGCAGCTCCCTTACGGATGTTATCGGCAACAACCCACATGTTGATTGCATTTTGGATGGATTCATCTTGTCGAATACGTCCCACCAGCGTTAAATCCTGGCCGGCAGCGTCAATCGCAAGAGGATAAAGATTCTTTTCAGGATCATCAACAAGTTTTACGCCCGGAGCTTTTTCTAAAAGAGATTTAACCTCGTCTGCCAAAACAGATTCTCCGGTTTCGACATTGATGGATTCCGAATGGCTGATAAAAACGGGAACACGAACGGTTGTCGCCGTAATGGCGATGTTGTCGTCTTCCAGAATTTTTCTCGTTTCGTTGACCATCTTCATTTCTTCCTTGGTATAACCGTTTTCCAGAAAGACATCTATATGGGGAAGACAGTTGAACGCTATGGGGTGAGGATACACCTTGCTTTCGCATTCAAGAGAATTAATCTTTGCCCGGGTTTGATCAAAAAGTTCATCAATCGCTTTTTTTCCTGACCCTGAAACAGCCTGATACGTTGAAACTACAATCCTCTTTATTCCCCATTTTCTATAAATGGGATTGAGGGCAACGATCATCTGGATGGTTGAACAGTTCGGGTTTGCGATTATTCCCTTGTTTTTATATCCCGCCACCGCATGGGGGTTGGCTTCAGGTACCACCAAAGGAACCTCCGGGTCCATCCGCCATGCACTGGAATTATCAATAACAATACAACCGGCCTTTGCAGCAAAAGGAGCAAATTTCTCACTTGTTCCGCCGCCGGCTGAAAAAAGGGCAATATCTATATCCTGAAACGATTCCTTTGTCAATTCTTCAACGGGAAACGAATCCCCTTTAAAAGAGAGTTTGCGTCCGACAGAACGTTTGGAGGCCAGAAATTTGATAGACTTTACGGGAAAATTCCGCTCTTCCAGACACGTTATCATCTGAGTTCCGACATTTCCTGTTGCACCCGCTACAGCCACATTATATTTTTTTTCAGACATACAATACTTTCTCTTTATGTTTAATTGATTTTTATAGAACTTAAAAGGTCTGCCGTATATACTCAGCCACAAGATTGCCCACCTCAGCGGTAGTGAATCCCATCTTGCCTGCTGCGACATCCTTTAGATCTTCACGAACCACCTTTGTTACAGCGCTTTCTATCCAGGAAGCAGCCTCTTTTTCACCCATGGTTTCAAGCATAAGCTGAGCCGCCATAATGGCTGCAATGGGATTTATCACCTGCTTGCCGGCATATTTGGGAGCAGACCCCCCGATCGGTTCAAACATTGAAACGCCGTCAGGATTGATGTTTCCTCCGGCAGCAGTCCCCATACCGCCCTGAATCATTGCCGCAAGATCGGTTATTATATCACCGAACAAATTGTCTGTAACAATAACATCAAACCATTCAGGATTCTTTACCATCCACATGCAAATGGCATCAACATGGGCATAATCCGTCTTTATATCGGGATACTCCCTGGCAACCTCCTGAAATGTTCGATCCCAGAGATCAAATGCAAACGTCAGGACATTTGTCTTTCCACATAATGTAAGTTTCTTTGCCTTATTGCGTTTCCGACAGCATTCAAAAGCATACCTTATGCATCTTTCCACGCCTTTACGTGTATTTATCGATTCTTGTATCGCCACTTCATCAGGGGTTCCGCGTTTTAAAAAACCGCCGGCACCTGCGTAAAGGCCTTCGGTATTTTCCCGAACCACCACAAAATCAATATCATCAGGCCCCTTGTCCTTTAAAGGCGTTTCTACACCTTCAAGCAGCTTAACGGGTCTTAAGTTTATGTATTGATCAAGCTCAAACCTCAGCTTCAAAAGAATACCCTTTTCCAGAACTCCGGGTTTTACATCGGGATGTCCGATAGCCCCGAGAAATATTGCATCGGATTCTGAAAATGATTGGATCACATTATCCGGCAGGATTTCTCCCGTGGCCTTGTAATGCTCTCCGCCGATATTGTAATACTTGAAATTAAATTTAAATTTACTTTTTTTTTCTACGGTTTCCAGAACCTTAATACCTTCCGCCACGACTTCCGGTCCTGTGCCGTCTCCCGGAACTACCGCTATATTGTATTCTTTTGACATAAAACATACTCCTGAACGTATTTG
>JAFDHS010000339.1 GCA_019308655.1 Deltaproteobacteria bacterium | reverse complement strand
GAACGGTAATTATTGCTTCGTCAATAAATTTCACACTGTATAAATACTTACTTTTTTACGTGAACGCCCTGATCGTTCATAGGAAACGATACCGTCAATCTTGGCAAAAAGCGTATAATCTTTCCCCATACCGACGTTTTCTCCGGGATGTATTCTTGTTCCGAGCTGACGCACCAATATATTCCCGGCTCTTACACTTTGTCCGCCATATTTTTTTACCCCACGTCGTTGTCCGTTGCTGTCGCGGCCGTTTCTTGTACTGCCGCCTGCTTTTTTATGTGCCATTATTCTCGGTTCCTTTTATATATCTCAAATATTACAAAATTAAGTATAGACATTTTTTTAGGGATAGGTTCTATGCCTCAATATTGTCTATCCTGATCGCGGTAAACTGCTGACGATGGCCTTGTTTACGACGATATCTTTTCCGGCGTTTATACTTAAAAACAATAATTTTCCTGGCCTTTCCCTGTTCAACGATATGGCCGCGAACCGCTATATTATCAAGATCAGGTTGACCTATTCTCACATTTTCTCCATCTGAAAACATAAGGACCTTATCAAAAGAAAAAGGATCGCCGACTTCCCCTGAAATTTTTTCGACTCTTAAAACATCGCCCTGCTTTACCTTATATTGTTTACCACCCGAAGCAACTACAGCATACATATTTTTATTCCTGTTCCTTTCTTCTTATTCACTTTTATCCATAGACCAAAGTGATGAGAAATTCCTGCTTCATCAACGCACTGCCCGAACCGGATGCCAGGTCTTACGGCCTCTCCACAGGCTGTCACCGTAGAACCTACGGCCAATTGTTAATATTGTTTTACGTATGAATAAAATATCAGCTTGGTTTTTGCTGTTATTTTTATGCGCAAAATAACACTTGCAAGTCATGTTGATAGAGAAGCCGGTTACACTTTAAACCACCTTATAATCCAGCGATTCACAAAATTTTTTATTTTAAGCTTTTTAAACCATTTGTCAAGCAAAAACCACGCTGATTCTTCTTTATACGGTTCCTTTGCAGCCGCTATACTAAATGGATGATCAAAGAAAAATTGATTCATAAATTTTTAAACAAGCTCTAAAGTCATTAAAAAAGGGTTCATCCATAAAAGATAAACCCCTTTTTTAAAATCATTTGGTTATTCTAAAATCTATGCGGAAACTTCTTCCTTAACGGTTACCGCAATCTTCATCAGGATCGTCAGTACCAGTGCACCTGCCGCATAGACCCCAAGAGTGATAATCAACTCTTTAGAGGTAGGAATATATTCCGTATAATGATGAAGCGGTGATGGAACAAATCCGCCGGAAATCATCCCAAGACCTTTATCAATCCATGTACCGATGAAAACCATGACGCACGTCCAAGGCAGAATTTTTTCATTTCTGCGGGTACTTGGATTAAGCAGAAACAAGACACCCAGACCCATCAGAACAACGGACGCCCACATCCATGGTACCAGCGCACCATGTCCATGCACTCCCGCATACAAATATTTAAAATGGTCCATATGTTCGGGTATTTTGCTGTAAAATACGACAAAGACTTCGCAGGCCATGAAGAAGACATTCGCAAGAAGTCCGTAGGTAACGATCTTGGCAAGACTTTGAATCGCTTCCTTACCCGGATCAAACTTGGTAAATTTCCGTACAAAGAAGCACAACAGAATCAGTACTGCCGGACCTGCCGCAAATGCAGAAGCAAGAAATCTCGGTGCAAGTATTGCGGTAAGCCAGAAACCTCTTCCGGGTAAACCACAGTAAAGAAATGCGGTTACCGTATGTATACTGAAAGCAAATGGAATTGAAAGATAGATCAGGGGCTTTACCCAGGCAGGTGGAGCTATGCCGTTTCGTTCCGCTTCAAGAACTTTCCACCCGATCACGATATTTAAAAGAAGATAACCGTTAAGTACAAGAGTATCCCAGAAAAGAACGGAGTTGGGTGTAGGATGTAACCAGACATTCAGAATCCTGATAGGTTGTCCAAGGTCTACAACAATAAAGAGTAAACACATGGTCAGTGCCCCGACCGCCAGGAACTCTCCCATAATGGTGATTTTGCCGAATTTTTTATAGTTATGCAGATAATAGGGCATAACCACCATAACTCCTCCTGCGGCAACACCAACCAGAAAAGTAAACTGAGCGATGTAAAAGCCCCAGGAAACGTCCCGGCTCATGCCCGTAATACCCAGTCCGAAAGAGAACTGAACCAGATAAGTGGCGAAACCGACACCGATGACGGCAAGCAATGCCATCAACCATAACCAGTATCCCTTGCTACCTTTTAGCGCTGTATCAAGCATAATACCTCTCTCATACTATGTAGTAAATCGACGGCCCGGTACCCAGAGCCTGTTTACGTCTAATGGTATAATTTGTTTCCAGCAATTTTCTTACATCAGACTCAGGATCCTCTAAATCCCCAAACGTGAGAGCACCTTCTGAAACCTCTACGCAGGCAGGCATTTCCCCTACGGCAAGTCTTTCAGCACA
>JAFDHS010000338.1 GCA_019308655.1 Deltaproteobacteria bacterium | reverse complement strand
GTCTGAAAACCTGCTGTTCCCTCTCCCATTTCAAAAACCTCTCCAACAACCTCATGCCCTAAAATAGTCGGCAGGTTTTTGGGTAATCCCTGGCCCAGCAAAGTTTTTATGTCTGTGGCACAAATACCTGAGGCTTTAATTTTCACCACCATTTCCCCCGGACCGGCCTGAGGGGTTGGATATTCCTCTATTCGAATATCATCTTTCCCATGTACCACGGCTGCTTTCAATTTAAATGCCTCCTTGTACTTTCGTTAACTGCTCGTATCAATGCCTTTATTTTTACAGGATCTTTCTTACCGGGAACAGATTCCACACCCGAACAAAGATCAATCCCGTCCGGCTCGACCAATTCAATGGCTTTGGCAACATTTTCCGGATTAATTCCTCCGGCCAGAAAAACAGGAATCTGACTTTTAATCTCATTAACCAGCTCCCTGACCGCACCCCAGTCCGAAGTCAAACCGGTTCCTCCGAATTTCATCTTGCCTTCAAGAACAGCAACGGTATCAAAAAGGATTACGTCCGTACCCGCTTTAATGTAGTCCTCGGCAACCCTTTTAATATCCCCAGGGTCGACTTCCGCTCCCTCCCGGGGCAAATGAACGGACTGCCACAACCGGACTTTTGGATACGTCGCTTTTAAACGTTTAATTAAATCCGGATCTTCCCGGCTTAAAAACTGTACGGCAAAAGGCTTCAGGCTTTGAATAAGGTAATTAAGGCGTTCTTCCTTCATTTGAAAAACAAGAGCGACCGCAGGAAGAGGAGGAGATGAAAAAAGTTCTTTTGCCTGCTCAACTGTCAGGGAACGCCTGGAAAATTCCACCTCGATGACCACCCCGAAATAGTCCGCGCCTTCTTTGGCGGCAAGCAATGCATCATCCGTGTTTGTGGTCCCACAAATTTTAACCTTGTAACCATCCTTCATTTAGAAAAGACCTCTCCACTCCGTTTTCCTTGACCATTGCTCCCTGATTATCCACTGTGGCTTCAATGATACGGCTTTCGGGAATGTCATGTGAACGCAAATATTTAAGAATACGGTCATAAACATCCTGCTTTTGAGTCAACGCATAGATCGTCGGACCGACCGAACTCATTCCGGAAACTTCAGCACCTATTTCACGGAATATGCTGATGTACTCATAAATGGGTGCACCGCAACAGCCGTGCTGTTCACACTCAGCCCTTTTGGAACCCAAAAAGCACAAATCAAACATAACGTCGCCCATTGCTTTAAGGTCACCTTTAATCATTGCCGGCAACAGATCAAAAAGAATGAGTTTCGCCTTGACGCCTGACTGCATGGAATCCAGGATCCGGGCCCGTCGCAGAAGAAGTTCCACCTCGGATTCAGCTGCGGTCTCTTTACCGGTAAACTCATCCTCCAGAGTGGGAACATCAGGTATGAAAATAACAACCTTTGTGTCCGGCAAGGGTATCCGGTAAACCAGCGCAAGGTCATCGGTACCCAGGACCCAACCGCCGTTCACACCGACCATGGCCCCGATACCGGTTTCAAAGGCAGGAATCAAGTAATTATTATTATTATTTGGACTTTCCTCACATGAATGATAGCCCAGAATTCGGCGTAATTCCCAACCGGTAAAAGGCCGTCCCAGCACCTCGTTTATACCGATACAGGCCGCACACATGGATCCTGCCGAAGACCCCATGCCCACATGCCTCCGCTTATGGTCATACAGTTCAATTTCAAAGCCCCCGGGATATTGGAGCAGGTCTTTGAAGATATGACCGAAATGCTTCATGATAAGCGTTCTTTCTCCTTTGACGATTATTTCCGGTTCCTTGATCGAGCGCACCCGTGCATGAAAATATACGGAGATGCCAACCCCGATTCCACCGCCTCCGGCACGGTTCAGATTAAAACGGTTCATATCCAGTACCGAAGAGTGAAGACGAGCGGGGACGGTAACCTCTACCTCCCTCTCCGAAATCTCTGTAACCCGGCGGGGAGTGACACCAAAATCTTCCAGGGGACGTATAAAATCTTTCTGTCCCGGCTCAAATTCCTCCAGAACGGTTTTAATTCGATCAAAAGGTCCGCCAATGATTCCAAAATTCGATCAAAAGGTCCGCCAATGATTCCAATTTCCAACCTTTCTTTAGGCGGAACCAAAGACATTTCATTTCCAGGCATTATTCATTTTCTCCATAAACTCAAAATCTTTAATCATAAGAGATATCAAAGGATTTATCTCACGTTACTTTTTTTTAAAATATCCGTTTTTCAATCCACTTGTCAAGGGTATCGGCCCGCTGTATTGCTATCTTGACAAGGCCATAAGCCTGTATACGATCATTCCGGCAAGCCATGCCGCATCCTCCGGCGAAAGGATTTTGCTGACGGTATCATCAAACAGGATATTGGCCTCCGGTGCGAATTCGTCATCTCCCGCCCATAAGATCAACTGCAGGGGTACTTTGGGAAAT
>JAFDHS010000337.1 GCA_019308655.1 Deltaproteobacteria bacterium | reverse complement strand
CCGATCTCCACTCAACCGGTAAGCCTGAGCCATGGTTACAAATTGCAAATGGCGGTTGAGTTCCCATAAGTACTTTATATCACCAACCAACTGTGGATCAGAACAGTTAAGGGTTTTCCCAAAGGAAAGAGGTGCCTTTTTACCGGTCAGAGGATCATGGTTCCATTGAAGAATTGAGCCGATATTAGTATTTTGAAGAGAAAATATGTTAAGCTGTCCTTCAAGGAGAGCATCTGCTGCCTTACTGTAATGGCTAATTTCAACGATAGGGAACTCATTCAGCCAACTTTTGCTGGTTCGGGAAAGATTTGGAGATTCCACCTTGTTAGCCGTAAGATAACCCCAACGCTCGATTTGTGTTCGTGCGAAGGTTCTTATTCGATATACTATTTCACTCCCTGACATAAGCTGAAAACGGTTCCAATACCAACGGAGTTTTTTTAGGTGTGGGGTTAACTTCATAGTTCCCTTCATACAGACCTCGTAAATTCATGCTGAAACACCTTACTTTTTTGGACATTTCTTAGAGCGATGACTCCGCGACTTCAATTTTAAGCCATTTCCCTGTTGGTGTAGCTGCCCCCAACCCGGTTAGCTTTCGGCATAATCTTTCCTGGGCCAAGCGTCTGCTTTTTTGCTGAAGAGGTTCCAAACGAACGATTACTTCTTTTTTTGTGCTCTTTATCCATCCGTGGCAATTCGTAATCGCATAAAACAGATCAACCAAATCATTCTCATGTTTGTAGTCATCCCGCAACCAATCGGTCATTTTTTTACGGGCATTCCAGATAGATACGGTTACGAAATCGAACAAGTTTTTCCCTTCGTTATCAATACGTTTAAAAGAAGAGTAATCTTCCAGGGTCGACACATCTACTTTTTCAGGCAATTCTTTTTTTTCTTCTTGTAGATTCGTCAGGCGAGCTTCCTCTTCCAGAATTTCTTTTCTAAATCCTTCTTTTACGCTGTTTTCTCGAGGTGTACCGTCTTTTTTGAGAACATCTTTTGCCTTTCCGAATTTTTTGTAAAGTTTGCCTAATTCCTTTTTTAGCCTTTTGATAATGCTCTCTTTTTCTTTTACTACCGGATTTTTTATTTCCTGTTCTTTACTTTCTTTGAGCTTAAAACCAGGATGGTAATGCAACGGATGCCTTTCTTTACTATGTTTGAAAGTGTTTTCCGAAGCACCCCAACGTCCCAGTATCGCACGGGCACATTCTTCGGTACTCATCTCTCGATTTCCCGTCCATGCCAGTCCGCAAGTTTTACGATTACTGCTTTTGTTCCAAAGGTAGATACGCCTTAAGGTAAAATCATGTTGTTTCTTATCCGCATCTTTCGGTTTGTAGGTAAAAACCTTTTCACCTTCAAAAACTCCATATTTCTTGTCGTTAAGATTAAAAGTCACTTTAAAGCTTTCTTCATCAATGGCCGCCAGTTTTTTCCGGTCGATATTCTTTTCCCAGGTCACAAAAGGAATATCCTTTAATACCAGTTCCGAAAAAAATGAAACCCCGCTTCCTTCTCTATCGAAGACCATGACCGAAGGTTCCGGAAGATCGCCAGACCATTTTTCCGACAAAGCAATGATATGACTCCGCAGATCGCCTTTACCTTCCTGAATTTCAAAATCAATTATGCGTCCGTTGCCGTCGCAGGTCACCATATTGGTCTGACCGGGAGAAGGCATCCGTCTCTGGGTGTTATATCCTTGGTGGACCCGCGCCTTTCCCGTATATGGCAAGAGGTGGCCATCCGTAAACCATAACCATATTCCGACCATTCCGGCAAAAACTTGATATCGGAAATAATTCGATTTGAGAATAGTCGATATTCCCCTGTCGGCTACCCTGTAAAACCATTCCCAAACCACCGGTTTACAGGGAATTTTTCGCAGCCCCAGCAGTACTCCACCCTCTCGCAGCCGCACATTCTTCAACTGTTCCAGTGACCGGATATTTTTGGCCGCCATTAAAACAAAAACCATGAATATCTTATAGGCCGATCCAAAGTACCCCATCACCAATTGCAACCACCGCCATTGACTGATCAGGGCGATTACGTAAACAAAAACCCCGGCATAGCGAGTTTTTATCCAGTCGTGTTCCTCGGAATAGGGCTGGTCATCCTCCGCTACGGCATGAGCCTGGGGATCATAACCAAATGTAAAATTGAA
>JAFDHS010000336.1 GCA_019308655.1 Deltaproteobacteria bacterium | reverse complement strand
CAGACGATTCTCAAAGAGTATGTAACTAAGATGAAACCTGCGACTTCAGCCTTTGGTGAAATCCTCCGCGAGGGGATTCAGGAAAAGTTAAATGAGAATGAAGAGGAGTCAACCACCCCTCCTGAATCATAGATTCAGAAGGGGCTTGTAAAAGCCCAGGTTGACTACATTCAGCCACTGGCATTTAGCTGATGGGGCTACGTTACTCAGGAATATATAGGCACTTCAGGATGATGCCCAAGTCCTAAACTCTGCGGTTTATCTGTAAACAGTCCTGTGAGGTAGGGACGGTCAGGTAAGCGACAAACCCTGAGGTAACATTATGGATGGGCAACTACCGGTTACAGGGTTCCGGGACGGAACTTGCGAGTATCTGTCGTAAAAAGCCTTTTTTTACTATCAACAAAAAATATACTGAAAAGCCGATTCATCCCCTACCGAATCAAAGATTCGGAAGGGGACTTCTCGGTGCAGGAGTTAAACTGTAGCTGATTTCTTAATCAAACATAGTCATAATTATTTTAATTTGCCGACTATGGCATTTTCTCACAAAGCAGGATATCGTTTTATAAAATCGACAAGTGTTGCCGTAAACGATGTATTTTTTACCACGAAGCTCACGAAGGATTAAGCTTAAATGCATTCTTCGTGTTCTTTGTGGTTTTTTTTTAATCAGCTGACACAAAAGAAGAATTATGTTTTCCCGTAGACATCCGTATCTTTTTTTTATTTTGGTTTTTTCAACTCTGATTACCGGCACAATGATAACTCTGTCATTGTTATTTACGGTCGGCTCAAAGAGTTACGAATTTGAATTTGGTGAGAAGGTCGGTGTTATAGAAATAAAAGGCGTTATTTTAGAATCAAAAAAGATAATCGACAATCTGAAAAAATTCCGTGAGGAAGATTCAATCAAAGCCATCGTTCTCAGAATTGATTCGCCGGGTGGAGGAGTTGGTCCTTCACAGGAAATTTTCAGGGAAGTCAGAAAGACGGTAAAGTCAAAAAAGGTCATAACTTCAATGGGTTCTGTGGCTGCATCAGGAGGATATTATATTGCTGCGGCCTCAAACAAAATTGTTGCGAATCCGGGTACCATAACCGGCAGCATCGGTGTTGTGATGGGGTATACAAATTTTCAGGAGCTTCTTGCCAAAATAGGATTGGTTCCCGTTGTTGTTAAAAGTGGTGAATATAAGGATATGGGCTCTCCCGTCCGAAAAATGACGGAAAAAGAGAGAAACCTTTTGCAGGCCTTTGTAAATACAATTCACAGCCAATTTGTAAGTGATGTTGCAGAAGGAAGAGGTATGGATCCGGGCAAAGTTGAAAAAATCGCTGATGGAAGTATATTTTCCGGAGAAAAGGCAAAAAGTCTCGGGATGGTTGACCGGTTGGGAAATCTTGAAGATGCAATAGAATGGGCCGGTCGTATGGCTGGAATAAAAGGCAAGGTTTCAGCCGTTTATTTAGAAGACAAAAAGTTTTCCCTGAAGAGGTATATAGAAGGGTCATTCATAAATAATTTGGTCAATCGTGCCATCAATTCAAATCTATATGCGGCCTATCTTTACAGACCGGGCGGATAGATAGCTTCCCCCCGAAGGCGACCCTTCCCTTTCCCTCTGAAATCCTTACGCTCACTCAAACATCGTTACATCTCCTATACCTTTTCGAATGATTTCAGGTATGTCATCAATCAATGATATTACACTTGAAGGCTCTCCTGCGACCGTACCTCCATCAATGACAACGTCTATTCCGGATCCGAAATGGTCTTGTATAAAGTATGGGTCGTTAAGAATGTTACCGTCCTTCATTGTTGCACTCGTGGAAATGATCGGATTTCCCATCTCTTCTATCAGAGCCATGCATATTCGATTGTCCGGGACTCGTATTCCCGCAGTTTTTCTTTTGGTCAGCATGATTTTCGGGACTATTTTTGAACCTTCAAGAATGAAAGTATACGGTCCGGGCAAAAGCCGTTTCATCGTCTTATATGCGTAATTGGAAACTTTGGCATAATGGCTGATGTTTTTAAGTCCTGAACATATGAAACTGAACGGTTTGGTCTTTTTCCGCTTTTTTAACAGGTATATTCTTTCGATGGCCTTTTTATTCATGATGTCGCAGCCTATTCCGTAATAGGTGTCGGTGGGATAGGCGATGACCCCGCCTTTTTTAAGAAT
>JAFDHS010000335.1 GCA_019308655.1 Deltaproteobacteria bacterium | reverse complement strand
GATGATTTGCCGAATATAGAATCCATTGATACTGCTGTTGCAGATTGTTATGAAGAGGAAAAATATTGCTATGCGGCTTAGATTTTTCAGTTTTTATGAGACGAACTGCACCCATGTCATTACCTGTATAAGTATTCAGGGGAACCCAGAAAGGATAGTAAAATGTTTCTTTATCGGAGAAATAATTGGCGACTCTTTTTAACTCAGACGTTTTTCCGATTCCGGCATCCCCGACTAATATGACTTTATTATTTTCTTTTATGACTTCAACCAGGTCATAGGCTGTTTCTTCATAAAGGAAAGATGCCATATCATCGTTTGGGTTCTTTACAACAGACCGGATCAAATATGAATCAAGCATCTCATATTGATTTTTTTGGATTGAACAATTCAGGCTTTGATCAATTTGAAATTTTTCAACACAACTTGAAATAAATTCATTAACAGATCCCTGAAATTTAAGACTGTTTTGAAATCCACTATAAAGTCCCAAATCTTTGATTCTTGATTTAAATGACGCGACCTTTTTTACCTGGTCTTTTTCATCATCATTTGCCGGATTATATTCAGCGTCTTTAAAATAAAACTGGATCAATGGAGATCCGGTTTTTTCATATCGATCCAATGCAATATTAAATTCGTTTTCTGTCGGGCTGACTCTTATTGACAAAGGGTCCCCAAAACGATGCCACATTATGCCGATATAAATATCGTATTTTTCCTTATCAAGTTGTTCATCGATTAGGAACTGAGCTTCTTTTCCGGTTATTTGGGGTATGATATTTTCTTTATAATCAATAGGCTTTACTTCAATCGCTTTGTTCCTGCTGGTCACAGTTGAAACGCTTTTACAGACATCTCTTACTATTTTTCTCTCATCATCAACATCACCAGGACATGAAATAAATACTTTTAGCAAATCAACTTTTTGTGACATTGATATTCCTTTTTTCAAAAGCCTTACAGACTTCCTCATAATGATTTTCCCCGTCGCAACGGTCAAAGGGAGCTTTCTACAAGAAAGATCACTTTTCTTGCCACCTCTTCTATCTGCATAGAAAACCTAAATTTGAAGGTGAAAACAAGTGATTAAGTAGTTTCCGTTTATCATGTAAAATTTAATAAAACTTGCTGTTTAACTATCGTAATCAAAATATTTTGACAACAAACTTGTAATAGTTATATTTTTTCTAACTGTTTATTATGCAAATTTTTGAATTAAAGGGAAATTAGATAAAAATGAGAGCGTTTAAGCGTTCTTTTGTTCCATGTTGCTGCTGTTTTTCAAAAGGTCCAGCATCGTAATTTCCCCCAATTGCTCCTTATCTGTTTTTTCTTTGATTTTAAGCAACTCTTCCAGACCGGCATCCTTTTTTTCTTCAGGAAAATTCCAATCGACTCTCCCGGCATTTTGTACGGCCTCACAAACATTTAAAACACTTATGAGATGCAAGCTCTGTGCGGGTTGAAATAACCGTTGATCAGTGAAAACTTCCTGTACCAGACCCTGGCGTGCAAGAATATTTGATATGCTTATGACCAGGCGTATGGGGATTGACAAGGCATGTGATAATTCTTCGGCGGTCATCGGGGGTTGACCCTGATAAAAACGTTTTGCGATTTGAAGCATGATGTTTAAGGCCATATATTGCTGTTGGCCGCTGCTGACCTCATATTCGCCCATTTCCTGCTGGTAGGTGTTAACATTCTGGATGGCACAGGACAACTGGGCCCCGATCAGCAGGATAAGCCAACTGATATACAACCAGATCAGGAAGATGGGGAAGACGGCGAATGTACCGTAAATCGCATTGTATTTGGTGACGCCGATATTTAATTCGGCATACAGCCTGAAAGCGATTTCCCACAGGGTGCCGCTGAAGATCCCGGCGGCCACGCCCGGGAAAAATTTAACCTGCGTATTGGGCATGAGAATGTAAATTGAAGTAAAAGCGATCCAGATGCCTGCAAGGGGAATAACGCTGTTGAAAAGGACGAAAAAATTATTGAATATTTCATATTGGCTGAGTTTCATGACCACGGTATTGGAAGACAGGGAGGCGATGAGTGTCAAGGAGACGACCAGGAGAATAGGGCTGATGACCAGCACGCTGATATAATCGGAAATTTTGCGGACCAAACTCCGTGAGCGGGTGACTCCCCAGATATAATTAAAGGTTTTCTCCACGGTGCCCAGCATGTTGAT
>JAFDHS010000334.1 GCA_019308655.1 Deltaproteobacteria bacterium | reverse complement strand
AGCTGGGCAGCCCTTGAAATTCCGGTTGATCTGCCCGGGGCCATCATTGAAAACAGTCCGAAGAGCGACGTGATTCTTGTGGACTGCCTGACCCTCTGGATCAGCAACCTTTTTCTGGAGTCCGATGACCAGGAAAAAATTACAGGGCATATCACAAAATTGACCCAGGCCCTTGAATCGGCCCAATGTCCGGTGGTTCTGGTGTCAAATGAAGTTGGAACAGGCATTGTGCCCGAAAACAAACTTGCCCGGGGGTTCAGGGATGCCGCTGGGTTTGTCAACCAGCGGGTGGCGGCGTGTGCCGACCGGGTGATATGGATGGTCGCCGGAATTCCGGTGCCAATCAAATGAGGCCGGCAAATGAGGCTGGGAGTCGGAAAAAAATGGTATCCATAAAAAGATTCATTAATGCCGTACAGTTTATCACCATTCTGCCCGTGGGAAAGACAAAGGAATTTGATCCTACGGGGATGATTTCATACTTTCCCGTGGTGGGGATGATTCTGGGGATGATGCTGGCCGTCTTTGATGCGGCTGCCATGCAATTGTGGTCCAAACCTGTGGTCTCAATTCTTGATGTCATCTTTCTGGTTGTCGTAACCGGCGCGTTTCACATCGATGGTTTGGGAGATGCCGCAGATGGTTTGTTGGGCCACCGATCAAGGGAAAAAGCCCTCTTGATCATGAAAGACAGCCGAATCGGTGTTATGGGCCTTGTTGCCATCGTATGCGGATTAGCAATAAAATGGGGCGGCATCACGAGCCTGGATGCCCATCGAAGTCTTTTGCTGGTCATTATTCCCGCTTATGCAAGGGGCGGCATGCTGTTCGGTATAAAATTTTTAGAGTATGGAAGACCGGAGGGAGGCACAGGGCACGGCCTTTTTGGAGACTCCCTGAAACTTTCCGCTTTCTGGGCATTGCTTATCCCTGTTGTTCTGTCTGTGTTTGCCGGATGGAGAGGCATATGGTTGAACATGGCTTTCATCATTCTGACCGCTTGTATCCTGATGTATTACAAAAAACGAATGGGATGCATTACCGGTGACATGCTCGGGACCATGACCGAAGTTTTGGAAGCCATGCTGTTTTTACTGGTTTCAATGGGAGGAAGCTTGGCATGATAAACGGTCACGGTGGAAATATCTATGAGTTGGCGCAACGGTTGGGGTGTCCGCCGTCTGAAATTCTTGACATGAGCAGCAATGTGAATCCTGTGGGCCCGCTGCCCGGCCTTATATCCTTTTTAAAGGAAAATATGAATTCAATTACCGCGCTGCCTGAAGTTGATGCCAAAAAGGCCGTCCATGCTTTTGCCGGCCGGTATGGTATCCATGCCCAATGTGTCCTGGCCGGTAACGGTACCACTCAGTTCATCTATTCCATACCCAAAGCCCTTGAAACAAAAAAAGCGCTTATCCTCGGTCCTGCCTATGCCGACTATGCTGATGCCTGCATCATGCACAACGTGGCGTACACCTGCTTGACTGCCCGGGAATCTTTATCTTTTAAGCATGATATGAATCAGATAAAAGAAGCGGTCAAAGGATTTGATACGGTTTTTATCTGCAATCCCAGCAACCCCACCGGTGCGCTGATTCCGGCAGCTGAACTGGAATTGCTTTGCAAATCCTGTCCGGATACCTGTTTTATCATAGATGAGTCATACCTGCCGTTTACAGGCCGGGGTGACAGAGTGAGCATGATCAACTGCGGCCTTTCCAATGTGATCATCTTGAATTCCATGTCAAAAATTTTCAGGCTTCCCGGCTTGCGGATCGGTTTTTTGATTTCATCTGAAAAAATAATCGAAAAGTTTATCCGATATTCTCTTCCGTGGAGCGTCAACAGTCTGGCCCAGGCTGCCGTGATTTATCTGATGGAGAAAACGGATGAGGTGGATGCATTTATCGGAAAAACCGTCCGGTTTCTTGAAAACGAAAAAAAATTACTGGCTGAAAGGCTTGAAAACTTAAGATTTATAAAACTTTTTCCCAGTACCACCTCTTTTGTGCTTGCCCGGCTGTTTGAAGATCTTACCGCAGATGCCGTATGCAGCCATGTGGCAAAGGACAAAATACTGATTCGAAATTGCGCCAATTTTGAAGGTCTTTCCGATAAATTTATCCGGATTTCCCTGAAAACAAGCAAAACAAACCGTCTTTTGGCACAGAAACTTTTAGAATTAAATAATAAATAGACCCGG
>JAFDHS010000333.1 GCA_019308655.1 Deltaproteobacteria bacterium | reverse complement strand
GCAAAGGTCGCGTTGACAACATCACCCAAACCGTCTGTAACCAGGTTTATAACATTTTTACTGCCGAATATCTTGGGTGGGATTCCAAGAATGGTGTAAACGCCCGAAGCTACAAAGTATGAAGCGATTGACACGGCTTTTTGTGAATACCATTCAGGGGCCGCCCCGGCCAAGGGAAGCTGATCAATGCCGACACCTAAAGCTTTTCCTAATTCCGCTCCCAAAACCAGAATTCTGGAACAATCAACACATGACCCCATATGAAGCACAGGTGGAATACCCAAGGCCTTACAAACCTCTTTTAATCCGTCTCCGGCCAGTTCAGCAGCTTCCGGCAACAACAATCCCGCCTTTCCCGAAGCAATAGCGGCACATCCTGTTTCAACAACCAATATGTCATTTTTAATTAATTCCTTGGCAAGTTGGACATGGCCGTAATCCATCTTGATCTTGGGATTATTACATCCTACGATTCCTACTGCTCCGCGAATTTTCCCCGCTGCGATCGTATCTACAAGCGGTTTTAAACTCCCCTGCAAAGCCTTGGTTATGGCTTCCACAGAAAATCCCGCCATCATCTTTACCGGTTTGGCGGTGATTTTAACCCTGTCAGGGTTTCTGTTAGAATAATTTTCTATAGCTGTCTCTATAATTTTTTTAGCGGTGTCGGATGCGGTTTCCGGATGAAATTCCAGATGAATCGCACCAGGGACTTTTGATTTTTCACTCGTGGAAATGATCTTTGAATGATAACAACTTGCGGTTTGCGCGATAGAAGGGAAGATGCACTGGTAATCCACAACCATAACATCAACCGCACCGGTAGCCAACGCCAGTTCCTGATTCAACATGTTTCCCGCTACCGGTATGCTTTTTCTCATTAAAAGTTCATTACCGGTACAGCACATGCCGGCAAGATTAATCCCCTTGGCGCCTTTTGCTTCAGCCGTTTTTATCAATTCCGGGTCTTGAGCGGATTTAACCACCATTTCAGATAAAATAGGATTATGGCCGTGGAGTATCACATTTACCATATCCTCTTTTAAAACGCCCAGATTAACGCTGGACTCGCTGATCTCAGGGGTGCCGAACAGAATATCCGAAACTTCGGTGGCAATCATTGAACCGCCCCAGCCATCAGCTAACGAGGTTCTTAATCCCTGGAGAAGGACATTGGCGTAGTCCGCACCGACTCCCATATGAATACGATGCATGGATTCAACGATTTCCCTGTCTACACTTCTAGGATAGATACCCGCTTTTTTCCAGATTTCCTTGGTCTTATCCGGCGCTCTTTCAACAAATTGAATATAGTTTTTGATCGTGCCGAATTCTTCCAGTAAGCCCAAGGCGACATCTTTTCCGATATCATTTTTACTTCTATTTTCCGTTTCTATTCCTAATTCTGCAGCGATTTTATTTAATTTTTCCGTATCGGTAATCTCATATCCCTGGGCTTCACCGATGGCGGTTTTATATAAAGTTTCAACTATTTCACGGCCGTGATCCGAGTGGGCAGCAGCGCCGGCAGACAGATCATCCAGAAAATTCCTGGCAACAATAAGGTCGGCATCCGCTCCGCAAACGCCTCTTGTCGGACCGCCTTCAAAAGGATCTATCCTGCACGGTCCCATGGTACAGCGATTACAGCACACGCCCAATTGGCCGAACCCGCATTGCGGCTGTTGCGTTTCCAGTCTGTCCCATGCGGTTTCAATTCCCTCTTTTAAGGTGATTTCCAAAACGGGTTTTGCAGATTCATCTATAGTTCTCTCTTCGACTTTCTTTTTAATTGATTCAGGATCATAGTTCTTATTGGTCATTTTTTCCTCTTTATTTTGATGATGCCATCGGTCCCAACTGGGCGATTTTTTCTCTGATACTGTTAAACATGCTGATGTTTTCCGGCAACTCGGAAGGCACAATTCCCTTGATATCTTTTGTTATTTTTATAACAATATCTTGTTTGGACTTGCCGATTATCTCATTGATTTCCCCAAATACAAGAGCACCTGTTTTACAGACTTCAACACAGGCCGGCTCTCTTCCATCTTTTTGGCGGTCAAGACAATTATCGCATTTATATGATACCGGTTTGTCCCTGTTAAGGGTTTTATGAAAAGTAATAGCGCTAAAGGGACATACCATTGCGCACATTCCACAGGATATACATTCATCTTCCTTTACAAGAACGGAACCCGATTCTTCA
>JAFDHS010000013.1 GCA_019308655.1 Deltaproteobacteria bacterium | reverse complement strand
ACCTGGGTGATGGTATCGGGAGCCGTGGGTAATATTGCCGGTATCATGCTGCGGTGGGTGGAATCTTACCGTCTGGGCATCGGTCACGCTCCCCTTTCAAACCTGTATGAGTCCTTGATATTTTTCTCGTTTACTTTTGCCGTTATTTACCTGGTAATCGAGTATCAATACAAAAATCGCATCATGGGGGCTTTTGTCTCACCCATTCCTTTTCTGGCGATGGCGTATGCATCTTTATCTCCCCATGTCAGTGATCGCATTCAGCCGCTTATTCCGGCATTGAAAAGCAACTGGCTGATTGCTCACGTTATCACCTGCTTTCTGGGGTATGCCGCCTTTGCCATCGCTTTTGCCATAAGTCTGATGTATCTTTTCAGTCAAAAAGATGGACGAAGAAAGAGTGGTCTGTCAGCTTATTTTCCGCCATTGCATGTTTTGGATGAATTGACCCATCAAATGGTGATGTTCGGTTTTCTTTTTCTTACTGTCGGGTTCGGTTTTCTTTTTCTTACTGTCGGGATAATAACCGGAGCGGTCTGGGCAAACTCGGCCTGGGGGACTTACTGGGGCTGGGATCCCAAAGAGACCTGGTCTTTGATTACCTGGTTTGTTTATGCGACATTGCTGCACGCCCGATTGATAAGAGGTTGGCGGGGAAACCGGATTGCCTATTTGTCGATCATAGGCTTTATGGCCGTTATTTTCACATATTTCGGGGTGAACCTTTTGCCCGGTCTGCACAGCTATGGAAAATGATTTCACTTGACAATTTGACGAAAATAATTTAGCTACCGTTATATTTTTTTTATTTTTTCCGAATGGATACAATACCTTTTGGATCAGTTCCAACGGGATGCATTCGCTCTTTAAGAGCTTTAAACTGTAGTTGATTTCTTAATCAAATGCAGTCATAATTATTCATTTTGCACATAAATATAATAGCGAGAACCCAGCTGATATTTTGTGCATAAGAAAAATAATATTAACAAACTGGCCGTAGGTTCTACGGTGACAGCCTGTGGAGAGGCGGTAAGACCTAAGCAGTTAGTTCGGGCAGCCTTTGTGAAGCAGGAATTTCTCATCATTCCTGCTAATTGGGTAAGAATGAGTAAGAAGAAAGGGACAGGAACAGTTCCCATGACTACATTAGATGACAAGGCTAAAGAAGTTTCTCCAGATGTTGTCGGTGACACAAACCCAACCTCATCCCCGGATAATTGCAATTGCGAAAATAAGGGGAAGGATTCAGGCGGCTTTATTCTCTTCTTTTTTATTATCGGTCTTGCAGCAGCCCTTGTTGCAGGATGGATAATTTTTCCCAAGTTACTCTATTCCCAGAAAAAACAACCCATAGATTTTAACCATGCGCTTCACAACGAATTGGTCGAAGAAGGATGTGAAAGCTGTCATTTCTTTAGGGAAGACGGTAGTTTTTCCGGTGTTCCGAAACTTGCGCAATGTATTGAGTGCCATGAAGAGGTACAAGGGGAAGATCCCGAGGAAGAGAAGTTTGTTGAAACGTATGTTGCAAATGAAAACGAGGTTCCATGGCTTGTCTATTCAAGACAGCCCGATTGTGTCTTCTTCTCCCATGCCGCACATGTTAAAGCCGCGGAAATGGATTGTGCCGCATGTCACGGACATATTGGAGAATCGACACACTTAAAAACTTACGAAGAGAACCGGATTTCCGGCTATAGCAGGGACATCTGGGGAAAGAATGCCGCAGGTTTTAAGAAGAACACATGGGACCGTATGAAAATGGATGATTGCGCCAAATGCCATCAAAAAGAGACCGGCAGCAAGGGCGCATGTTTTCAATGCCATAAGTAAATAAGACTTTTAAGCCGTTGAGCTTACTTTTAGGGGATTTTTCCATGAAATTAAACAGAAGAAATTTCTTGTCACTTGGAGTCGGCGTTGTCGCAGGTACAACCCTTTCGCCATTACCATGGAAACTGATGGATGATGTATCCATATGGTCGCAAAACTGGCCGTGGACGCCTCTCCCACCAGATGGAGAAGTAACATTTGAAAAATCCGTCTGCACCTTATGCCCCGGTGGTTGCGGTATAACGGTTCGCAAAATTGATGACCGGGCCGTGAAAATAGAAGGGATAGAAGACCATCCTGTAAATGACGGAGGCGTCTGTCTCCTCGGATTATCAGGCTTACAGCTTCTCTATGGTCCGACGCGTATCAAATCACCTCTGAAACGGGTGGGAGAAAGAGGCGAAGGAAAATGGCAAACGATTTCCTGGAATCAAGCCCTTACAGAGGTTGCAGCGAAACTCGGAGAGTTGAGGTCAAATGATCGCTCTCATACGGTTGCCTGCATTTCAGGATCGGATCAAGGGACGGTACCCGGTCTTTTAAATCGATTCCTTGCCGCATACGGTTCTCCGAACTATATTTGTACTCCGTCGATCCATGATTCCTATGAGATTGCTCTTTCTCTGATGCATGGCGGCCGGTCTTCCGCAGGGTTTGATGTTGAAAATACCGATTTCGTACTAAGTTTTGGAAGCGGAATAATTGACGGATGGATGTCACCTGTTCGTATGATCAAGGCAAACAGCATCTGGAAAAACGAAAACTCAAAGGTGGTACAAATTGAACCCCGCCTGTCCAATACCGCAGCAAAATCAGATACGTGGGTTCCCATTAAGCCCGGTACGGATGCGGCTTTGGCGTTGGGTTTGGCCCACGTTATTATTAAAGAATCTTTGTATGACAAAGACTTTGTCGAAAACTACGCCTTTGATTTTAACGCGTTTAAGACGATTGTTCTGGAATCCTTTGCTCCTGACGATGTTGCAAAAATTACAGGGGTGGATAAAAAGACGATCCTCTCTTTAGCCAAACAATTTGCCGGTGCGTCAAAACCTTTGGCAATATGCGGCCGGGGTCAGGGCAAAACGCCGGGAAGTATCGATGAAGTTGCGGCGGTTCACGCCCTGAATGCACTTGTGGGAAATATCAATAAACCGGGCGGAGTCTGGGCTGTTTCTCAACCTGATTATATAAAATGGCCGGAAGTCCAAATGGATGCCGTTGCTTCATCAGGCATGAAAAGAGACCGGGTTGACGGTGCCGGAAGTGAAAAATTTTCCAATGCAAATTACCTGTTGAATCGATGGGTTGGAGCTGTTAATTCCAGTGACGAATCTCCGGTCCAGGCACTTTTTATTACCGATGCAGATCCATGTTATACGCTTTCCGACACGTTTGCAGTAAAAAAGGCCTTTGACAAAATTCCTTTTGTCGTCAGCTTTTCATCGAACATCAATGAAACCGCTCTGAACGCCGATCTTATTTTACCCAGTCACGCCTTTTTGGAGCGATATGAGGATGTGCCCCTGTCCGCCGGGTTGACAAAATCCGTAATCGCCCTTTCAAAACCGGTGGTTAAACCTCAATTTAACACCAAGCATGTCGGCGATGCGATTATTGAAATTGCAAAAAAACTGGGCGGCAGTATTGAAGAGGCCTTTCCATGGGATGACTATGAGACCTGTCTCAAGGCCACTTTGGGGGATAAATGGGATGCTCTGGTTGAAAACGGTTATGGGGCGGATCCTGATTTCGGGGTGCCGGCATGGGAAGGCGCATTTGCAACTGCTTCCATGAAATTCGAATTTCTTGGTGTCGCCCGTGTGAGAAGCGGTGAAAAAGACGTTCAGGCAAAGCATCTTTTTACTCCTGTAATGATTGAAGGTAATGAAAAATCATACCCGATTACCCTCATGCCGTATGACTCCCTGAGACTTGCAAATGGTTCTATAGGCGATCCGCCTTTTGCAATAAAGACGGTCGAGGATACCGTCCTTAAACATAAAGATGTTTTTATCGAAATGAATCCTGAGACTGCTGAAGCATACGACATTTCCGAAGGTGATTATGCGGTATTAAATACGCCAAAAGGCAAAGCAAGGGTGAAGATTCATCTTTTTGATGGGATTATGCCCGGCCTTGTTGCCATGCCGACGGGCCTTGGTCATACCGGCCCTGATGAATATCTGGCCGGTAAGGGGATAAATTTCAATGAACTCATCGGCCCGGTTGAAGATGCTGATTTCGGTCTTGATGCAGTCTGGGCAATCAGGGCTAACCTGACCAAAGCCTAAATTTTCAGTTTTCCGCTTTTTTAAATCAAAGACGGATACTGTCGATGGCACGAATAATAAATAATCAGCAAAAAATCGTTAAGCCTGAACATCTGGTTGCTATAAAATCGAATACGAGGTTCTGATGAAAAAAGAACACACACACGAAAATGCCAAAAAATTCGGAATGGTCATTGACCTGGATAAGTGTACGGGTTGCGGCGCATGCATGGTGGCTTGCATGGCCGAGAACAATGTGCCGTTCAAAAAGGATGAATCCGAGAAGCTTGACAGCATTACATGGATACGTGTCTATAAGTTGACAAATGGGAAGTCCTTTCCTGATACGGAAATATGCTATCTTCCAAAACCGTGTATGCACTGCAGCGGTATTGGAGAGCATGGCCATTCCCCATGCGTATCCGTCTGCCCGGCAACGGCTACGGATTATGACCATACAACCGGTATTGTCAGCCAGATATATACCCGTTGTTTTGGTTGCAGGTACTGTATGGCTGCCTGTCCGTATCATGCCCGTTATTTTAACTGGTGGGATCCGGTCTGGCCCGAGGGTATGGAGAAATCTTTAAATCCCGATGTTTCGCCTCGTATGAGGGGTGTTGTTGAAAAATGCAGTTTCTGCTTTCACAGGTATCAGGCGGCAATGGATAAGGCCTATACGGAAGGTAGGAGAGAGTTAGAAGAAGACGAGTATCAGACGGCATGTACACAGGCATGCCCGGCCGGAGCCATTACCTTTGGAGATTTGAATAATCCGGACCACAAGGTGCATGAATTGAAAAAGAGTCCCAACGCATTCCGGCTTCTTGAAAGACTGAAGACCAATCCCAAGGTTTACTATCTTTCAAGCCGTGATTGGGTAAGAAAGGCCGGAGATAATTACCTCGAAGCTGAAAATAAAGTCAAAAAAAAATAGTTTGATCGGGTTAGTTGAGTCGATTTAATTGGTTTCAGGGTTAATTCGACTAATTTTAGCAACGGAAAACCGTATATAGTACCGTATATAGTTAGGAGTACATAACTTATGGATTCTGCATTAATACCCAAGGGAGTCAAACGCTGTTCATTGGGATTGTTTACCTTAGGGATAGCTGTGGCAGGGGCTGTGCTGTTGTGGGGCGTTTATGCCATGCTGCTGTGCTGGATTAAAGGCCTTAATCAGACAAATATGAATGATTATTATGGTTTTGCGTTATGGATATGGGCGGACCTTGCGGTGATTGCTCTTGGAGGCGGGGCCTTTTTTACAGGTTTCTTAAGATATGTCATCGGAAAGGATGAACTGAAAAACATTATAAACTACGCTGTTATTATCGGGTTTATTTGTTACAGTTCGGCACTCCTTATTTTGGCTATCGATGTCGGACAACCTTTAAGGAGCTGGTTTATTTTCTGGCATGCCAATGTTCATTCCATGCTGACCGAAGTTGCATTTTGCCTTTCCTGTTATTTTGCCGTTTTGACCATTGAATTTATTCCGCTTATTCTGGAAAACCGCCAAGTGGACAAGGTTCCTTTTTTTCATAACCTGTCTCACAACATGCATGAGGTTATGGCGATATTTGCCGCAACAGGTGCCTTTCTTTCCTTTTTTCATCAAGGCTCTTTGGGCGGAGTTGCCGGTGTGCTTTACGGCCGGCCGTTTGGTTCAAGAGAAGGTCTTCTCGTCTGGCCCTGGACCTTTTTTCTTTTCACATGGTCGGCAGCCGCATGCGGACCGTGCTTTACAATACTGGTAACGTGGATTACTGAAAAAATCACAAAAAAGAAACTGGTCAAAGATAACGTTATAAGACTTCTTGCCAAAATTTCAGGTTGGATGCTTGCAACCTATATTATCGCAAAGATAATAGATACATGGTACTGGGCTACGGTTACCGCTCCTTCCATGGGCTTTACGCTTATGGATTTCTATTCCAACAATGCATTCTACGGGATCTGGATTCTGGTATTGGAGATCTTTATTTGCGGTATTATTCCGGCGCTTATTCTCATTACCAAAACAGGCCGTAATAATTCAAAATTGCTTATGACTGCAGTGATTCTGGCGGTTATAGGGGTATGTATCAATCGCTGGGTAATGGTTCTGCAGGTTATGGCGATGCCCGTACTGACATTTGAAAACTGGGTACTCTATATCCCAAGTTGGCAGGAAGTAGCCACGACCATTCTTCCTGTGGCATACGGCGTTATTGTCCTGGCGTTGGCATATCGTTATTTACCGGTATTCCCGCAAGAAAAAGAATTAAATCCGATTGATTAATAAAAAAGTGTGAAGTGACTTTTCCGGTTTATTCGGGTTAGGAGATTAATTTATGTTTCCATTTTCGTTTGAGTGGGTATGGGATGCGGGTCATGTGGTTTTCATGGGGGGCCTCTGGTATGCGCTCGGTATTATAGGTCTTGGTATGACATACTGTATTATCAAGGCGGTTATTGATACGTCCAAGGGTAACGGCGGTCATCATCACTGAAACCCCAATAAATAAGATAAATTAAAGTAAAAAAAGCGCTTGCCTCGTCTTATCATGTGGGGAAGCGCTTTTTTTGTGGCTGCCTTTGCGGCAAGATATCCGAACAGTTGAAATTGAGAATAAGATGGATAAAATTTTAGTTGAGGGGGGGCGATCCCTCAAAGGTGACGTCAAAATAAGTGGAGCGAAAAATGCCGCTCTTCCCATACTGATCTCTTCACTTCTTACCGACGGCGTGTGTACGTATCGCAATGTTCCGGATTTAAAAGATATACAGAGTGTTAAGCAACTTTTATCACATCTGGGTGCAAAGATTGAAACAAGTGGGGATGTGGTTCAGATAGATGCAGCCGGCCTTTTCAACCATGAGGCCCCTTACGACCTTGTTCGAAAGATGAGAGCATCCATATTGGTTCTTTGTCCTCTTGTCGCCAGACTTAAAAGGGCGAGGGTTTCTCTGCCGGGAGGATGTGCAATAGGTGCAAGACCGATTAATCTTCATTTAAAAGGTCTTGCTTCCCTTGGCGCGTCCATTGAACTGAATCATGGCTATGTTGAGGCTTCGGCTGATTTTTTGAAAGGAAGTGAATTTTATTTTGACATGCCGACGGTTACCGGTACGGAAAATCTTTTAATGGCAGCCGTGCTTGCTAAAGGGGTTACCGTGCTTCGCAATGCGGCTCGTGAACCGGAAATCGTTGCACTTGTAGAGGTTTTGAATCAGATGGGAGCAAATATTAAGGGGGCCGGGACATCGATAATTACCATCGAAGGTGTCCCTTCGCTCAAACCGGTATCGGTTTCCATCATACCTGACCGCATTGAAGCCGGAACGTTCATGGTCGCTGCCGCACTGACCCGTAGCGATATCAGGCTTTTAAATTGTGAGCCTGATCATATGAAAGGCATGATCCATAAACTCAGGCAAACCGGTTCGGATATTCAAATAGAGGGCAAAAATATACGAATAAAGGGTGCTGATGAAATCAGAAGTATCGATCTGAAGACCTTGCCCTATCCGGGCTTTCCTACCGATATGCAGGCCCAGTTCATGGTTTTGATGTCGGTTGCAACGGGCCTCAGCATGATTTCCGAAACCGTTTTTGAAAACAGGTTCATACATGTCTGTGAACTCAGACGTCTGGGGGCGGATATAACGGTATCCGGCAATACCGCTATAGTCAAAGGGGTCAAGGCATTGTCCGGTGCACCGGTAATGGCGACCGATCTCAGGGCCAGCGCCTCTCTGATTTTGGCCGGTCTGGTCGCCCGGGGATCTACCGAAGTCAACCGCGTTTATCACCTGGATCGGGGCTATGAAGCCATCGAAGAAAAATTCGGCAAACTTGGGGCGGCAATCAAGAGAATCCGGTAATGAAGGCCGTTTGTGTTTACAGTCGTCCCGTTATTCCCCTTCTGATATTCCTGATGTTCGGAATTGTCTTTGGCTGGTGGTTTCCCGGTCATGTAAAATGGGCTTATATTATTATTTTATTAAATGCCGGATGGATCTTACAAAAGATTATCCGGCAGGAAACCGCTTTTATTTCCCCTTTGATTTTATTCTTCTGTTTGGGATACCTTTCCATTCAGACTTGGGCCACTCCCGAATTTCCTCCTGATCATCTCATTCACTTTACGGATTCCGAGCGATGGCAAATTGTCGGCACAATTGATGATACGCCAATAAACGATGTCACATCCGCATATCGAAAAAAGGCGAGATTTATTTTAAAGGCGGAACGCCTTGCAAACAAAAATAAATCTTTTCCGGTAACCGGAAAGGTCCGTGTGACCGTATACGGGCAAAGGGCTGAATTCTCAATTGGCGACCGAGTCACCTTTGCAAGCAGGATAAAACCGATCAGAAATTTCAACAATCCAGGAGGGTTTGATTATGAAAGATATATGGCTTTCAAGGGTATTTGGGTGGCTGGTTATGTGAGAGGAAACAAGATTGTTCGGCTCGAAACTAAATCAAAAAAAAGAACCGGCCGAATCATAGAAGATGTGCGTCATCATATTGTTGCGCTTATTGAAGATTCGGGTCCGGGAGCCCAAACAAATCTACTGAAGGCCTTGATTGTGGGCCAACGTTCCAGTATCAGTCCCGCCCTCAGAGAGAGCTTTAATCGTGCCGGTATCGGTCATATTCTTGCTATTTCAGGGCTTCATATCGGAATTGTGGCATCTGTCGCTTTTTTTATTTTTCGATGGCTGCTTTCAAGGTTTTCTTTTGTATTATGGCGTGGCTGGAGTAAAAAAGGGGCGGCACTTTTATCTCTCGTACCGGTCTTTGTATATGCAATACTTGCAGGAATGGCACCTTCTACCCAAAGGGCCGTGATTATGGTCACGGTCTTTTTAATGACGTTTTTGTTCGAAAGGGAACATGACCTTCTAAATACAGTGGCAGTTGCGGCAATGCTGATTCTTGTCGTTTATCCGCCGTCACTTTTTACCGCTTCATTTCAGCTTTCCTTTTCAGCGGTTCTGGGAATACTTTTCGGGATGTCCAAAATGCAAAAAACAGTGTCTCCTGAAAAAAGACCAGGGTATGGACTTGGGGATATATTTTTTAAGCTGTTTTTCGTTTCATTCTTTGCCTTTCTCGGTACGCTCCCTTTGGCCATGCTTTATTTTAACCGGTTTTCTCTGGTGGGATTAGCTGCAAACCTGTTCATCATTCCACTCATTGGATACATTGTGGTTCCCCTGGGGCTTTTTTCCGTATTTCTCTATCCTTTCAGCATTTACGGGGCATCATTGGGTATGAATATCTGCGCTGGGGTACTTGCAAAAATCCTTTATATTGTCCGCTTTTTTTCTGATTTACCCTTTGCCGCAGTAAAAACCTTTACCCCTACTTTACTTGAAATATGCTGCTATTACTTTCTTTTTTGGGCAATTTTAAACTTTAAGCGTTCCAAAGAGGATCATAATGCCTGTCACTTAAGCAACACGGGTGAAAAATCGCTTGAAAAGAATAGTTCAGTACCAAAATCGGTAAAGGTCGTTTTTGTTGTCGTTTTGCTTGTTATGTGTGCCGATGTTTGTTACTGGATGTCTGAAAGGTTCTGGCATGATGATTTAAGGGTGACGGCCATTGATGTAGGGCAGGGGACTTCCGCTTTTTTGGAATTTCCCGGAGGGTATTGTCTGCTTATCGATGGAGGCGGGTTTCCCGGTGATTCAACATTTGATACCGGAGCCAGGATAATTGCCCCTTTTTTGTGGCGCAAAAAAATCAAAACGGTTGATACCCTGGTTCTTTCACACCCGGACAGTGACCATTTAAAAGGTCTTTTATACATTGCCGAACATTTTAATGTGAAAAATGTATGGACGAACAATGAAACCGCCCGGAGCGTAAACTTTCAAAAGTTTATGAAGATTATTGAAAAAAATAATATTCATATGCCCCTGTTCAAAGATTTGCCCCACGTCCATGTTATCAACGGCGTCGAGCTGAAAATCCTTTATCCACCGGGAAATTTCATTGATAAAAAACAGACGGAGACCTGGCGTAATTTTAATAACAATTCTCTTGTGGTAAGGGTCCGGTTCGGATCAAAATCATTTCTTTTCCCGGGAGATATACAGGAAGATGCGGAAGGTGAGATCGTTTCCATGGCGGTGAGTGATTTAAAGAGCACAGTCCTTTGGGCACCCCATCACGGCAGCAAATCTTCGAGTACGGAGTTGTTCCTGGACAAGGTCAACCCGGAAATCGTCATTATACCATCCGGCTGGAAGAACAGATTCGGTTTTCCCCATCCATCGGTTTTAAAACGATATAAACAGCGGGGATATCGTATATACCGTACGGACCATAACGGAGCGGTTGCCATATCCACGGATGGTCAGTTCCTCAGAATCCACTCCGAAATAAGTCCGGATATCAACCCGCCTCCTCGTATTGCCGGATAAAACGGAACCTTTATGTTTTCTATTGTTTTTTACTTTGATAATTTATAAATAAATCTGTTCAGTTACCCGGCAACTGAAACAGGAAGTTTTGCAACAACATACCTGAATTGTTATATTAATATTTGGATTTATAGATAACGGAGGTTAAAAATGCATTTTATACGGCGCATTGTCAAGCATGTGAGTTGTTTTCTGGCCTTTGCCATTTTTTTGGTGAGTGTACCCTTTAATAAAGCTGACGCTGCCCTGGTAAAAACGGAAACTGTACTTACCATGGCACAGGGTCAAAAATCCCGTGAAGCCGTGCTCGGTTTTCTGGATCGTAAAGACGTTCAGGCGGCTATGAAGGCTCAGGGTATCAACGCGGCTGAAGTCAAAGCCAGGGTAGACAGCCTGTCAGATGCAGAGGTTGCACGTATCGTCGGGCAAATCGACAACAGCCTTCCCGCCGGTGGTGATGCATTGGGTACAGTGGTGGGCGCTGCCCTATTCATCTTCGTTGTTCTGCTGATCACGGATATTTTAGGTTTTACAGACGTTTTTACCTTTGTTAAGTCTCAACGGCGTTAAGATGCCATGTCTCCCGACGGGCAGGCGGTTGTATTGCCGGCTGTTTCTGTTTTTCACCGCATTGCTTGCCGGATGCATGAATCTACAGACCCAAAAAGCCCTTCAAAAAGCAAAAACGAGCGGGCCGGACCTCGTTGAACTTGAGGAGGTGGAGTTCTATCCTCAGAAGGCCTATCAGTGCGGGCCTGCTGCACTTGCCATGGCGCTCCAATGGAGCGGTTTACCCATTGAACCTGATGCCCTGATATCACAGGTCTATATTCCCGCTCGTAAAGGGAGTCTGCAGGCGGTGCTTATCGGCGCGGCCCGCCGCCACGGACGGGTCGCCTATCCCGTTTCCGGTATGGATGCGATTTTAAAGGAGGCGGCCGTCGGTCATCCCGTTATCGTATTGCAAAACCTGGGGCTTTCCTGGTACCCGATATGGCACTATGCACTCGTCGTCGGTTATGACCTGTCAAAGGGTGATATCATCCTTCATTCCGGCATTACGCCTTATAAACGTCTTTCCTTCCGGGTTTTTGAAAATACCTGGGCCCGCAGTCATTACTGGGGCCTGCTGGTTCTGCGGCCCGATCAACTCCCCGCTGCTGTGCAGCAAGCGATCTATCTGGAGGCTGTGCTGGGACTCGAACAAGCCCGCCAATGGAGCGCTGCAGTTGTCGGATATAAAACAGCACTGACTCGGTGGCCCGGAAATTTGGGTGCCTTAATGGGCCTTGGCAACAGCCTTTATATGCTGGGTGAACTCACCGGCGCTGAAGAGATTTTCCGAAAAGCCTGCCGCCTTCATCCAGCATCCGGATCGGCCTTTAACAATCTGGCCCAGGTGCTTTCGGAACTGGGCCGACGGCAGGCGGCACTTGAGGCTGCCCAGCGGGCCGTAAATCTGGGCGGTCCTTTGAAAGCTTTATACGTTAAGACGCTTGAAGAAATCCAAGACGGAGTGCCTTGACGAACGGGGAGCTTCGCAACTTTTTTCAGTGTAATGTTTCATATTTCTGGCCATTTCATTCACCACCAAGTGCATGAAGAACACG
>JAFDHS010000332.1 GCA_019308655.1 Deltaproteobacteria bacterium | reverse complement strand
TTTGCCTTATAGGTTTTGGAACAGCCTGATGAAACGATAATGCTGATGGTTACAAGCAGAATTACTGTGTATTTCTTCATGGCAACCTCCCTTTAAAGAATTAAATTCAATGGAGACTAAGCAAATATGACGGGCCAATGTATTGTAACTATTTGGAATGCGAATAAAGGCAGTTTAATTGTCATAGACATGCTTGACCATATGGCCCAGTTCAGGGAAGATAAGTTCTTTACAGGCCAGTTTGCAGGCTTTGATGCTCCCCGGCATACAAAAAACAATTGTTTTATCTATTATTCCCGCGGTTGCACGGGATAAAAGAGCCGCGGAATCGATATCCTCGAAGCTGAGCTGAGTAAAGAGCGGACCAAATGCCGTAATCTCTTTTATAAACATGGGTCGGACCGCTTCAATGGTAACGTCTTTGGCGCTTAAACCAGTACCCCCTGTCAGCAGAACAGCGTGGGGATTATGATCGTGAATAACGTCAAGAAGGGTTGTGGTTATGGCTTCGATGTCATCCGGGACCACCTGGTGGAAAACAACCTCGTGCCCCTCCTTTTTCGCTCTTTTGTTGATCCAGTTGCCGCTTTTATCGTCTGCCAGGGTCCTTGTGGTTGAAACGGTTATTATTCCGATTTTAAGGCTTTTGGGGGCATTTTTTTTGTGTTCGACGGTGCTCATCTTCTTTCCCTATTTAAGAGCTTTATTCGATGACGACCTTGTCTACGCCGTCATGCTCGGTGAGTAAAACGTTTACTCTTTCCGAAGGCTTTGTTTTAATAAATCTTCCGCTGTAATTGGCCTGGATGGGAAGTTCCCTGTGGCCTCGGTCGATAAGCACGGCCAGTTCTATGCGGTCCGGCCTTCCAAAATCCATGAGAGCGTCCATTGCAGCCCTTATGGTACGACCGGTAAACAGAACATCATCTATCAAAATAATCTCTTTATCGTTAACGGAAAAATAGATGTCGGTGGCTTGTACAATGGGGTGGTGGCTGATTCGGGTCCAGTCATCCCTGTACAGCGTGATGTCTATATCACCTGTTGGGACTTCTGTGCCTTCAATTTTAAGGATGATCGATTGAATCCGTTTAGCCAGATAAATTCCACGGGTCTGGATACCGATCAATGCAAGCTTGTCAAGTTTTTTATGTTTTTCAAGTATCTCATACGTCATTCTTGTCAGCCTGCGTTCGATATCCGAAGAATCCAAAATCGTATTGCTGATGCTCATTGTTTTGCCTCCGTAAGTGCAATCAATGGTCAGTGTACAGTGAATTTAATTTAATAGTATAGGATTTCCATTTTATTGGCAAATAAATCAAGGCGTTGCAAAAAGTCCGCCCGAAGGGCGCTAAGTTCACCGGATTAATTGATCTATGATTCGATCCGTAATCCCTAATTGATCAGCTATACCTTTTTTATATCATGCAATGCTCTAAGATCAAGTCTTATCAGCAATGTTTGACAGCGGGAATGATTATAAGTAGGCGATAGTTTTATATTGTGAACCTGCTTGATTTTAGAAACCATTTTTTTTATACTTTTTTATGTCTGACTTTAAATCATTTTAACTGACTATTTCCAGTTTATCCGGATTAAGAGAAAAAGGTCTTTTTGTCATGAAATTTCCATGTACCGGCGTTATACTGGCCGGAGGGTTGAATACACGTCTTCCCGGCAGAGCAAAAGCGTTTTTGAATATTGGCGGGGTGATGAATATTCAACACATATATGAACTGTTCAAAGAATTGTTTGAAGAAATTATCCTGGTTACCAATTCCCCGCTTGAATATCTTGAGTGGGATCTTAATATCGTGACGGACCTTTTACCGGTACGAAGTTCTTTGACGGGAATATACTCAGGTCTTTTTTATACAACGAATCCATATGCATTTGTTGTGGCATGTGATACACCTTTTTTAAAAAAGGAAGTACTGGAAGTTGTTTTGGAAGGGATTGAATCGGGCATCGATGTTGTTATTCCTGAAACTTCAAAAGGTATGGAACCCCTGTGTGCCGCATATTCCAAAAAATGCCTTGAGCCTGTAAAACAGCAGCTTGTTCAAAGGGAATTTAAAATTCAGCGGTTTTTCAAAAAGATTCGTTTCGTTTCAAAACAATTTCTGAGAACGTTTTACGAAAAAAAGATCCTGAACTTTTATCTTTTTTTAATATCAACACGCCTGATCAACTGGAAATAGCGGAAAAGATATTTCTAAAAGTAAAAACAATCGAGGGGATTGACGGTTAGTATTTTAATTCTGAATTTCGTGTTTTTTATGTCAAAAAAATCTGAATTAAAAAAAGTGTGAAGTGATCTAAAGTGAGCTAAAGTGCCTAAAGTTGAGGTATTCTATCAATTTTATATAAGAAAGACAGAGCAAAGCGACTCCTTAACTTTAGCTCACTTCAAACTTTAGCTCACTTTTCCGGTTTATCCGGGTTAGAAAAATAAAAGGGGAAAAGCAAATGGATTTAAAGGATATGCTTGATAGCATAAAGAAACACGCTCATTATAATGAGATGGGAATGATTCTGTGTCATAATGGTATTGTCCGAAACACATCGAGAGACGGACGTAAGGTATCAGGTCTCAAGATCAAAGTCGATCATGAAAAACTTAAGCAGGTTATCGAA
>JAFDHS010000331.1 GCA_019308655.1 Deltaproteobacteria bacterium | reverse complement strand
CATAGAGCCATTATATTGGGAACCACTTCTTTTGGCAAAGGTTCGGTTCAGACGGTTAAATCATTAAGGGACGGCTATGGCCTGAAATTTACAATTGCCAGATATTACACGCCAAACGGACGCTCTATTCAGGCACAGGGCATAGAACCGGATATCCATGTAAAACACAAAATTATAGATGATAAAGAGACCGATGAAACTGATGATGACGAGCTTAAGGAAAAGGATTTGGAAAATCATCTGGAAGCTGAAATAGATGAAAAAGAGGACGGGGACAAACAAACAAACGAAAAAATGGATATTCAAGACAAACCGGGGGTTCTTAACCTCGAAGCACTGATGTCGGACAGCCAGGTTAAACGAGCTTTAGATATACTTGTAAGCTATGAAATTTTGAAAGATTTGCAAGGATAGCCAAAATGAGTAAAAAAAAAACAGGAGGACAAAAAAAAACTAAAAAAAAGTCCAAAAAAAAATATCCTTTAAAAACCCATTTTAAAAAAGTTTTTACAGGTTTGTTTTTTCTGGGATTGATTGTTGTATCGGCCGGGTTTCTTGCACACTATTTTTTACCCCATAGACAACCGACACGGCCGATACAACCTGTTCCTCATAAAATACCTGCTTATGAAGTCTATCCCAAAGAAAAGCCGGCGCTCCCCAAGCTGCCGGAATCGAATAATAAGGTCCATTTACCCAATGAGCTGCCCAAAGTCGCCATTATTATCGATGACATCGGATACGATAAAAGCATTGCCAAAAAATTCATAAGCCTTGACACTGTTTTAACCTTCTCCGTTCTTCCTGACAGTCGCTTTCAAAAAGAAATTATCAAAGCGGCACGCAAAAAAAATTTTGAGATCATGCTCCATCTGCCCATGGAACCCTTTGAATATCCAAGGGTGAACCCTGGACCTGGCGCGCTTCTGACATCAATGTCTCCGGACCGGTTGATCATCCAGCTCAATAAAAATATAGATGTCATTCCTTTTATAAAAGGGGTCAACAATCATATGGGTTCAAAGATGACGACCATCTCGACACAGATGTATCAAATTTTTACCATTCTGAAAAAAAGGGACCTTTTTTTTATTGACAGCCGAACAACATCTAAATCCATATGCAAACCATCCGCTCGTCTGTTGCAGATTCCTTTTGCCCAACGCGATGTTTTTCTTGACAACTTTCAGGTACACGATGCCATTCGAAGACAGATAAACCAGCTGGTCCATATCGCCGCCGCCAACGGTCAAGCCATCGGCATAGGACACCCGCATACCGCGACATATGAAGTTCTTCGCAAAGAACTTCCAGCCCTGAAAAAAAGGGTCAACCTTGTGCCGGCTTCGGCGATTGTTCATATAAACGGTTAGTTTCCCCTTGATAACCCTTTTTTTCTAACATTTTTCCTTAATGCACAACAGCACAATTGCGTTGCTATTTTTTAACCCGCAAAAAAAACAATTATGCCCAAAATATCAATACCATTCGGCATATTTTTTGCATACATATTTTTCTATCTAAAATTATTAGATAGAAAAATTCAAACAAAAATGCCGTCTTTTAAAAATCAAAAAATACGTTTAAAGAAATTTCAACAATATCAATGATTATCACAACTTAAAGCAATAACTATGCCGAACTGTATTGCCAAAATATTAGCTATTGACGACAAACAGGACAATCTGACCGCTATTTCCGCCTTGTTAAAAGCATTAATTCCTGAATGCTCTATAATAACTGCACAATCCGGAGTCGAAGGTATAGAAAAAGCCAAAACTAAATTACCCGATACGATTCTGCTTGATATCAAAATGCCCGGAATGGATGGATTTGAAGTGTGCAGAAGGCTGAAGGCCGATGAAAGCACAAAATACATTCCGGTTATTCTGCTTACAGCGATAAAAACCGACTCTGCAGATCGTATTAAGGGGTTGGAGATCGGCGCTGATGCTTTTATAGCCAAACCCATTGACGAAGCTGAATTGGTCGCCCAAGTCAAGGTAGGATTACGAATCAAAATAATAGAAAATTATTTGCGTAAAGAAAAAATTATATTATCAGAGATCAACGCCCAGCTTCAACAGGAAATCATAGACCGCAAGCGGGCTGAAAAAGCATTGTACAAAGCTCGGGACGAGCTGGAAATAAAGGTTAACGAACGAACGTCCGAGCTTATAGAAACCAACAAAAAATTACGAGTAGAGATCAGCGAGCGCAAGCAGGC
>JAFDHS010000330.1 GCA_019308655.1 Deltaproteobacteria bacterium | reverse complement strand
TCATGAACCAGGGTATTACGAAAACCTATCATCTGGAGCCATTTTTTTTCCAGATCAGAATCAATATAACCCTTTCTCGCCAAAATAGAGGGAATGTCACTGTACCAGTTGACGATGCCCAGATCCATATCAGCGATTACATGATTTCCCATGTCCAGGATCGCCTCAATGGCCAAGTGCAGGAAGCGTTCGGCGCTGCCGTAATGTTCAGGGTCACTTACAAAATCATCAAAACTATATTTACGCAAGTTGGATAAGATGGTCAGGTATTCATCCAGTTTGTTCAATCGCTTGCGAATGACTTCAGGTCGAACCACTTTCGATTCTCCTCTTGTAGGCTTCTCGCTGCTTTTTTAAGTAAGGAGCAAAATCCAGATATTGTCGTACAATTTTTGAATACATGTTTCCTTTGTCAAAATCCGGCGTTGCATAAATGACCCTGTTTTGGCGCACAGCTTCATACTTTAAGACAATATCCTCGGTGTCGAGAAAGACGAGGTCGACGTTGCAGAAGCCACGGCTTGCGAGATCGGTGAGAAGCGCTAATTTTTTTCTTCTCAAAGTCTTACTGTGAGAAACGATTGCCAGATCCAAATCACTTCCATGGCGTGCTTTCCCTGTTCCGATCGAACCGAACACATATACTGCCCGGATAGCCGGATATGCTCGAAATACCTCTCCCAAGGCGCTGATATCATCACCTGACAGCTCTTTACCCCCCCTGGACATTATATGCGACTTCTTGATCTGTACCGGCATCTAATAGCCCTCAACCTATTTATCGGACGTTTGGCAATCTGCTATTCGAGTTTGTGTAAAGTGTGTAAGGAACACAGACGAAATAAATAGATATTATTTTAACGAAACACCGTTATCGTAAAGGCAGGGTAAAATCGGATTTCCTCTTGGCAAAACTCACCAGTCTTTGATTTCGACAAATCCGTCTGCTTTTATTTTAAGAAGGCAGGGTTTTTTGACGGCCTCTCCATTTTGATTAAATGAGGTCAGTCCTGTTACCCCTTGAAAAGCATCCATGTTCATCAGTTCTTCTTTAATCAAAGCTCGACTGTGAGTATCGGGTTGACTGATCGTCTGAAACAGTATCATGGCGGTATCATAAAATACGGCTTCTATGAATCCGGGTTTTTCTTTAAAGATATTTTCAAAGTTGTTGACAAATTCTCTGACTGCTTCCGAAGATTTTTCTTCAAAGAAAAATTCGGGCATGATGGCCCCTTGAATGTATTTTTTCGCCATTGTTATCAGCTTGTCGGAATGCCAGAGATTGGTGCCTAAAAGCTGGATATCCTTTACATCATAATATACAAGCTGGGGGATGATCAAACCGACTTTGTCCGGGCCGTCAGGAATGAATATGGCATCAAAATCAACAACGGCTTCAGTGTTTTTATCGTAAATCCCGCCAAGCTTTTTTATAGGTGTTGCAAAATCCGTATGTGCCGAATCATACGATTCAACCTTGACAACTTCTCCGCCTTTAGCCATGACTTCATCCCGGAATAAATTCAAGAAGGTCGTTCCGTATTTTTCATCCGGATAAAGAATTGCAAATCTGCTGAGTCCAAGGTTTTCAATTGTATAGGAAACGATGGCTTTAACTTGCATTGAGGGTGTCAGAAAATTTCTGAAAACATAGTCTCCTGAATCCGTAATATTCTCTTTTTGCGTTAAGGTGATTATGGGGATCTGTCGTGCCTGCGCTTCCCGGGCCGCAGATTGAGCCGTAATCATCGGCCCTATAATGGCTGCAACGTTTTTTTCCGATAATTGTTTTACCGCGAGAGCGGTTTTTTCAGGATCAGAGGCTGTATCTTTTATAATTATATTTATGGAAGGATGAAAACCGGAAGAATCAAATTGCCACTTGGCAAGTTCAATGCCCTTAAGTGCCTTGTTGCCAAAAGCTTTGTACCGGCCGCTAAGGGGGAGTAAGCATCCAATGGTATAACGTTCGTAGCCTATTTGTGTGTTGAATTCCTCTATTAAATTTACTGCTTCTTGTGTATTTTCATGCTCCGGAAATTTTTCTATGAATTCCGACAGGACAGAGACGGCGTTTTTGTATTTACCTTCCTTTGCATGCTTAAGTCCAAGCTCAAACATAAAGTAACCGGCAGGGGAGGGATCTTCCATGCGGTTTAAGAGGGATACGATCTGTTGCGAATCAAGCTGATGGATCGCTGTTTTCAGCTTTTCCATTATGAGTTTGTTTTCCGGCGTCTTTGATTTTTTATATCCCGCTGTAAAGGCATAAACAGCATCCAACGGAAAACCCATGGCCATATAAGCATCACCGATAATCGTATATTTTCTGATAATATGGCCCGAGGAAATTTTATTGTCCGGAATTTCATCTCCATACCGGATTCCCTCTTTGTATCTGCCTTCACGATAATAGGAAAAAAGTATATCAAGCATGGCGTAAGGTAAAAAATGACTGTCGGGGTATTTGACAATCATTTGCCTGTAGGCATATCGTGCTTTTGAATAGTTGTTTTGAGCAGAATAAATCGCTCCTGTTTTAAGTAAAGCAGCCGGTGCCAGGGGGGCATGGGGAAAGCGGTAAAAATATTCATTGTAAAGCTCAAGGGCTTTGATATAAGATTTTGCCTGGAAGTTTTCTTCAGCCTGCAAAAACAGTTTGTCTCCCGGGCCATTTCCGGCGGGTATGGATCGAACCGATATTTTAGGGCCGCATGACCAGAGAAATAAGGATAAGAAAAACAAAGTTGTAATCCGGATAACAAGTTTTTGATTTATTTTCATAGCTTAGGTTGTGTTTTTTTTTAAGTGATGTTGTCCAATAATTGTTTGCCTTAAAAACTATATATAAAGATTGTGACGTTTGTACATAAAAAAATTAAGGTGCCTGATAACTTTGTTTCATGCGGGAGCATATTCTCAAAATAGAAAAGGGATTTTTTCGGTTTTAACACGGAACGCATTATATTGTTGAACTAAAAGCGGATCTCAATTATATAATTAGTATCTTCTGTTGATATTTTTATGCTTGCTGCGTTAATTTTTTAAATTCTATCTGTTACTTTCGGATGTTTACAAATTTTACG
>JAFDHS010000329.1 GCA_019308655.1 Deltaproteobacteria bacterium | reverse complement strand
TTCTTTGCGAATTTTTGAAGCAAGCTTTTTTGAAATTTCAAGGGCGACCTTTTTTTCGTAAACCCCCTTTAAATAACCGGGTGCACCGCAATCACGTCCGCCGTGTCCCGGGTCTATCACTATTCTTTTTACACCGAGGGCAAACTGTTTTGCGATGGCGCTTGATGGGATGATTTTTCTATTTTTAGAGGTTTTTTGCCGGGACTTTTTTGTATGCGCAAGCGTTTCGGTTTCCCCCCATACGTCTATGACAATTCTGAAGGGGTTCTTGAGGGAAAAGATCTTGTAATTGTTAAAAGACTTGATGTCGATAACGACTCGAACGGAATCCTTTGTGTGTTGGCCTGCCCGTACATATCTCATCAGATCGTCATTGACGGGAATCGCTTTTTTTATATTGTTTCCAAGTATGGAATGGTTTAAATCAACATACAGGCGCTGGGGTTTTTTGATTGAAGGATCTCTTTTGAGGAGCCTGTGAGTGTAGGTGGTTTCGTTGTTTGCGTCGATAACGATACGGGTGTAGTTAGGGTTTGACCAGAATCTGAGATCAGAGATGATTGCGGTTTTACCCGGGTTCGGCCTGGCTGTCCTTGGTATTTCTTTTAAGGCTGTTTTTTTTTGTGTTAATGTTTTTTTGTTTTTTGTAAATCGTGCTTTTTTGATCGGGCATTTTGCAAGCGGGATCGTTTTTTCCGCTGTCTTATTTTTGGTAAGTGTGCTTATCGCCTTGGCTGCCTTGTAACGGTATCGGCTTTTGGGAAAACGGTTCGTGATACGCTTGAATATATCAAGAGCTTCTTTCTTATCCGACTCTTTAAGAGAGCGTTTGTAAAGCTCGGTATAGAGTTCTCCTGATTTGTACAGGCCTGCCGCAGCCCATGGTCCTGACGGGTTATCCCTGTATACGGCCTGAAATTTATTGATACACGACAACCAGTTGTCTCTGTACTTTTGTTTTTCAGGACGTTTGCATAAATTGCTATAAGAGCGTTCGGCTTTGAAGAACTCATACCTTGCCGTATCTGTGGCCCCGGCTTTGGATGATATACAGGCTCCCCATATACCCATGGTAAGGAAGATAAGCAAAAAGGATAAGATATTCGCTTTTTTTACCTTACTAAACATCGACTAAAACGGTCTCCGCTTTTTTTTTTAATTGGTTTAAATAATTCAACGCTTCAAGAGGAGTCATTGAGTCGATATCAAGCTTTTGAAGTTTCTCTATGACGATATTTTCGTTTTTTTGAAACAGGCCGAGTTGCCGGTGCCCTTTTTTTGAAAAAGAGTTAACGTCTTCGGAAACAAGGGAATTACTCAAATTATACTCTTCTTTCTCCATGCTCGAAAGAACTTTTTGGGCACGGCGGATAACTTTTTCAGGAAGGCCTGCAAGACGCGCCACCTGTATACCGTAACTTCGATTGGTGCCGCCTTCAACAAGTTTTCTTAAAAAAATAATTTCGTCATTGAATTCTTTTACTGCGATATTAAAATTTTTTACCCTGGGCTTTGCAAGAGCCAGATCGGTTAATTGATGGTAATGGGTGGCAAAAAGAGTTTTCGCTCCTTTGCCCTTTAAATCATGTAGATATTCAGCAACCGCCCATGCGATGCTCAGACCGTCGAAGGTGCTGGTGCCCCTCCCTATTTCATCCATGATAATGAGGCTTTTTGCCGTTGCATTATTCATGATATTTGCTGTTTCTTCCATCTCCACCATGAACGTACTTTGCCCTTGGGAGAGGTTGTCCAGGGCACCAACCCGGCTGAATATTCTATCTGAAATGCATAGGGATGCATTGTCGGCGGGAAGGAATGAACCCATTTGGGTCAGGATAACCATAAGCGCCACCTGGCGCAGAATCGTTGATTTGCCCGCCATGTTGGGTCCGGTTATGATAAGGATCTGGTTTTTATTGTTATCCAGGTTGATCGTATTGGGAACATAGCGCTCTCCCACAATCATTTTTTCCACTACCGGATGCCGTCCTTCTTCGATAAGAATACTGCCATTCGTGTTGATTTCAGGTCGGCAGTAGTCGTTTTGATCCGCGATTTCCGCCAGATTGAGAATACAGTCCAGACGGGCTATAAATTCAGCGATCCGGAGGATAATATGACTGTTTTTTATTATTCTCTGTCTTATCTCATTAAATAGCTCGTATTCAAGGACGGTTCTTTGCTCATGGGCACCCAATACCTTTGATTCAAATGATTTTAGCTCATC
>JAFDHS010000328.1 GCA_019308655.1 Deltaproteobacteria bacterium | reverse complement strand
TTAATATACTTCAGCATGCCCGAAAAGACCGAAATCCCCGGATCATAAAACGCTTAAATGATATGGGAATGGATATTTCCTTGAGCGAGGTGGCTCATGAATCCGGTGACGGTCAAATCGGAAGACCTCACATTGCCAGGTTACTGGTTAAAAAAGGTTTCGCTAAATCAATGGAGGAAGTTTTTGACAGGTATCTCGGAAACGGCAAACCGGCATATGTGGATAAATATCGTATGCCGTGTGCGCGTGCAATTGAAATGATCCTTAATGCCGGCGGTCTTCCGGTTTTAGCCCATCCGATTCTCCTTAATATTGAGAGTGATCGTCTCTTTGAAAAGCTGCTTGGCGTTTTAAAAGAAATGGGTCTTAAGGGGTTGGAAGTCATTTATCCTGAGCATTCACCCGAGCGTACCGCCTTTTACGCTAAAGCGGCTGATCGTTACGGTTTGCTGCTGACGGGGGGGACGGATTTTCACGGCTCATTAAAGCCTGATATCCAAATGGGATATGGACAGGGAGACCTTTTTATACCGTATGCGTTGTATAATAAAATAATTCATACATCCCCCCTCCATTCAAAATAATAATCAGCATAACTTATCAAAAAAAACCGAGACGTTGATGTCTGAATTAAGCAGATCATAAGATTTGTTTCGACGTCTTGAGAACTTACCAATCATCTTTATCATTCAAATGAATCCAAGATGGACAATATAGAAATTTCAGAACTGGAAAAAAAACTTTTATATCAATTTAAGGACAAAAAAATTCTTGAACAGGCGCTTCGGCACAGTTCTTTTGTAAATGAACAGATAGATTCCAACCTTCAGGATAATGAGTGTCTGGAATTTTTAGGAGATGCTGTTTTAAGTCTTGTTGCAGGGCATATTCTTATGAAGCGTCATCCTGATTTAAATGAGGGAGATCTGTCCAGGATGCGGGCAAATCTGGTCAATGAATCCCAACTTGCATGCATTGCGCGCTCCATTGATCTTGGCTCATTTGTACGGCTCGGCAAAGGAGAGGTTCAGACAAACGGTCGGAAAAAAAATTCAATATTGGCCGATACCTTTGAAGCTGTAATCGCTGCGGTTTATTTAGACAGTGGATTTGATGCCACATTTAAGCTTATTGAGAGACATTTTTCGGAATTTTTTGATTCTATTGCGGCTTCAGCCGCCAATCATGATTACAAAAGCCGGCTTCAGGAACTTGTACAGGTAGCACTGAAAGTCATGCCGCTTTACAGAGTTACCCATGAAAAAGGCCCGGATCATGACAAGACTTTCAAGGTAGAGTTAAAAATAGATGAAGTGGTGGCTGAAGGAATCGGAAAAAGTAAAAAAATAGCGGAACAGGATGCTGCAAGAAAAGTCCTTGAAATTCTTAAGAAAAATATAAAAACAGATGGATAACTCTGAACGACCTTTTATCATTCCGGTATTTCTGCCGCATTTGGGCTGCCCCCATCAGTGTGCCTTCTGCAACCAGACGGCGATAACAAGTTCTAAGTCTCGTCTTTTCTCATCTGAAACTCTTCGTTTAAGGATAGATAAATTTCTTGAATATAAAGGGAAAAGGAGAAATAGAATTCAGATCTCATTTTACGGTGGAAATTTTCTGGGACTGAAAAAGGATGAAATCAAGTCTTTGCTGGATGAAGCCGCACGATTTGTAAAGGCCGGAAGGGTTGACAGCCTCAGATTCTCAACGCGGCCTGATACTATAGATGTCGAACGCCTTGATATTTTGAATAATTATCCGGTTTCTACAATTGAGCTGGGTGTACAGTCAATGGATGACCATGTGCTGAAAACCGCTAAACGGGGTCACAGTGCCTTAGACACTGAAAAAGCCATTGTTTTGCTTAAAGACCGAAACTATGAAATCGGCTTGCAGATGATGGTCGGACTCCCGGATGATGACGAAAACAAAGCCCTTGATTCCGGTCGGAAGATCGCTGATTTTGCTCCCGATTTTGTCAGGATTTATCCCACCGTCGTTCTTGCGGGCAGTCCCCTTGCCGCATGGTATAAAAAAGGGAAATATGTTCCATTGTCTCTTGAAAAATGTGTAACACTGGTCAAAAAGTTGTATCTTTTATTTAACGAAAAAAACATTACGGTGATACGAATGGGGCTGCAGGCGTCGGAAGATCTTGATGATGGATCGACAATTTTGGCAGGTCCCTATACGAATGGGGCTGCAGGCGTCGGAAGATCTTGATGATGGATCGACAATTTTGGCAGGTCCCTATCATCCTGCATTTGGTCATCTTGTCTTTTCAGAGATTTTTCTTGACAGGGCAACTGCCCTTTTAAAAAATCATATCCCCTTGGGCGATACGATGAGCATACGGGTACATCCCCGGAGTATCCCTAAAATGAGAGGGTTGAAAAATTCTAATATCAACATCTTAAGAAAAAATTTTCAACTCAAAACGCTCAACATATTACCGGATGCAGGTCTTGCAGAAGAAAGCGTGGCTATTTAGGCGCAAAAAAATTCGTTTCGCCACCAAGTCACAAAGACTCGAAGAATATAATCTAAAAAAATTACTTTGTGCCTTCGTGACTTTGTGGCAAATAATTTTACTTCCGGTTTACCCGGCCTGGGATAAAAAAAGCGGTCGGTTTACAAGAAGATTCCGTTACGTATTGAGTTGAGACCTGGATGTTCGAGATGTGTTAAAGGAATGGTATCCATGAAGAGAAAAATAATACTTATCTTTTGTGCTTTTGTTCTGATTAATGCAGGGGGAGCTTTTTGTGAAAGCAGTTCCCCGTTATTAAACGAACAAT
>JAFDHS010000327.1 GCA_019308655.1 Deltaproteobacteria bacterium | reverse complement strand
CCTATGATGTTGATGATGATAAACTGGTAACGGAACAAAACAAAAAAGAAGCGATTTCCACGCTTTCAAAGCGGCTTGCTGAAAGCGTTTACAATCGTCTGACTGAAGATTTCTAACAGGTTTGCCGGGTGTACCGGCGAACCTGTATATTTAATGAACCGGTACTTAATGAAGGCTTAAGCGGTAATGGCGTTTACAAATTTGGATAGACGGGCTATTTTTCGGGCAGCGGTATTTTTATGGATCACACCTTTTTTAGCCGCTTTGTCAATAACGGACTTAGTCGCGTCAAGCGAACTCAAAATTACTTCTTTTGATTTTTCATCTTCACCAAGTCTCAGATCTTTGACGGCGTTTTTCATTCTGGTCTTAACAGCCTTGTTTCGCAGGTATCTTTTTTTATTTTGTTTGTCACGTTTTAATGCAGATTTATGATTTGCCAACGGTTTAAGCTCCTTTTATTTCCTTTATTGAAAGAATTTCCAAAAATTACCCTTTTATATAATTAACCTTAGCTTGTCAAGTTAAATATTTTATACTATGTCTGAAAATATCCGAGTAACAAAGGCTGCAGGCGTGGTCGGGGCGGCAACTTTATTGAGCCGTATTTTCGGTTTTATAAGGGATATGGTTATTGCCGGGACTTTTGGAGCCGGACTCTGGTCGGATTCTTTTTTTGTGGCTTTCAGGATTCCGAATCTGTTGAGGAGGCTCTTTGCTGAAGGTTCCCTGAGCATCGCCTTTGTTCCCGTTTTTACCGAATACCTTAAAAATAAAGGCAAGGATGATGCCTTTATGATGGCGAGATCCGCCATAAGACTTTTGTCCGTTTTGCTTGTTATAACGGCTGTCGGCGGTATCCTGCTGGCTCCACTGATCATCCGTGTTATTGCACCTGGATTTGCTGATTCTCCTGAAAAATTTTTGCTTACGGTCACCTTGACCCGTATCATGTTTCCATACATTATTTTTATATGCCTGGTTGCCCTTTGTATGGGTATTCTTAACGTTTTGGGGCATTTTGCGGCTCCGGCTCTGGCTCCGGTTTTTTTAAATATTGCAATGATAGGGTCAATATTTCTTGTCTCCTTTTTTTCATTAAACGCAACAGATCGGGTGATTGGTCTTGCAATCGGGGTTTTGGTCGGGGGACTATTGCAGCTTGCACTTCAAGTGCCGTTTCTGATTAAAAAATCTTTTTATTTCTGGCAAAAAGCACAAATTTGCCACCCCGGACTCAAACAAGTGGGGAGACTTATGCTTCCTGCCGTATTCGGTGCTGCTGTTTATCAGGTGAATATACTTGTGGGGACCCTTCTGGCATCTTTACTCCCTGAGGGAAGTATTTCGTATCTTTATTATGCGGATCGGCTGGTACAGTTTCCTCTGGGAATTTTTGCAATATCTACTGCAACCGCTGTATTGCCAAGTCTTTCTAAACAGGCGGCTGCAAAAGATTTTGATGCCTTAAAGGAAACTTTTGCCTTTGCGATGAAGTTGATCTTTTTTATCACAATCCCTGCCATGACAGGTCTTATCGTTTTACGCGAACCGATCGTTGCATTGTTGTTTCAAAGAGGCTCTTTTGATAATGAAACCACCAGGCAGACGGCATACGCCCTTTTGTGTTATGGTGTCGGACTTTGGGCTTTTTCGGCAGTTCGGGTGGTGGTTTCGACTTTTTATTCGTTGCAGGATACAAAGACTCCGGTACGTATGGCTGTTATATCAATCATTGCCAACATCGGGCTTGGTATTATTCTTATGGGACCCCTTGGCCACGGAGGGCTGGCTTTGTCAACATCCCTTGCTTCAATGTTGAACCTCGGACTTCTTGTACGGGCCTTAAGAGCGAGGTTAGGTCTGTTGGGGTTGAGAAACATTGTGAACTCCGTTTGTAAAACCGTGGTTTGTTCTTCCATAATGGGTATCGTTGTATGGGGTATGGCTTCTTTTATTATTCCGTCTGAAAGTAGAACCTTGACCCTTCTTTTTTCCGGGCTCACAGGGAGTATCCTGGCCGGTTGTATTCTTTATGTCTCCTTATCCTTTTTGATAAAAAGTCCGGAACTGGAAACAGTTATGGGGATTATAAGAGAGGGCGTTAGAAAAAGATGAATTCAAATGATAAAATTATGATAACCCTTGTAATCATGGGGATGTTTTTCATATTTCTGCTTGCTGTATTTGGAGACAAAGGCTTTGTCGATCTTAACCGGATGAAAAAGGAGATGGATATTAT
>JAFDHS010000326.1 GCA_019308655.1 Deltaproteobacteria bacterium | reverse complement strand
ATTATGACCTGTGGCAGGCTAAAGAGAGGATTGACCTGACAGGAATAGAGCCTTTGACAGTAACGGCTTAACCATTATAATCATCCCAAGCTAAATGCCGAATTCCGGGTAGAGCAGCTCATCGAAGAAAATAAATAAATGGGTTTGCCTGGAATTGGACCAGGGTGAATATCAATGCGTTTTTCATTCTATGAAGAGGGGGGGACAGATGAATGACACAAACACTTTTGACGAAAGGGCCTTTGAATGGGACAAGCATCCCCTGATCGTGGAGTTGTCCGGGATCTTTTCAGATGAAATTAAAAAAAACATTCCGCTGTCATCCGACATGGATTTACTGGAGTTCGGGTGTGGAACCGGCCAGGTGAGCATGAATCTGTATCCGTCTGCCCGGTCTTTTAAATTGATCGATACGTCACCGGGCATGTTGGGTGTATTGAGGCAAAAAATAAAACAGAACAATATCTCCAATATGGCGTTGTTTTGTGAGGATATTTTCAACCTGAAATTTGAAAAAAATCAGATTGATTTTGTCTATTCTCTGATGGCTTTTCACCACGTCCGGGATATTGAACAACTCCTCAAAACATTTCATAACCTGTTGAAACCCGGAAGCTATCTTTGCATCGGTGATCTGGAGCCTGAAGACGGCTCATTTCACGGTGATGATTTTGAGGAGGTCCATCATGGGTTTGATACTGCTGAATTGAAAAATACGTTTGAGGAAAACGGTTTTGAGCTTACGAAGGTATACAGAATGCACATCGTGAAAAAACCGGACAAAGCAGGGAGAATAGGTGAGTATCCCATATTTTTCATGGCTGCAAAAAATAATTGAAGATGATACGGTAAAAAGTTTGTTGTGATTCAAGGCTTATTTACTTTTAAAGAACCGTTTGGGCAATGTGAAATTAATCATTGTGGCAGATCTCAACACGATAAACCAAAGGAGGAATCTATGGCTGACAAAGATAAATGCTGTACTATCGTGCCTTATTTCAAAGTTTCGAGTGAAAACCTTGATGTTTTTAAAGAACTTTGTAAACAACTTATTGAAAAGGCAAGGGAGGAAACCAAGTGTCTCTACTATGGGTTCAGTTTTGACGGGGAGCAGGCCCATTGCCGGGAAGGCTATGAAGATGCCGAAGGATTGCTGGTGCATCTTGAAAACACAGGATCTTTGTTTGAAAAAGTCCTGAAGATTGCTGATATCACCCGCCTGGAAGTTCACGGTCCCGAAGATGAGCTTGCCAAACTTCGGGGACCTTTAGCGGATTTGAATCCTCAGTTTTTTACGATGGAGTGTGGTTTCCGCCGATAATTCCAATTCATCCCCCACCGAATCAACAAAGATTCGGAAGGGGATTTCTCGGCATGGATTAATCAATATGGACCACGCCGTACACAATTTGTTCAATCATCGATATTACAATCCTGAAGAAGCCATTTCCAGACCGGAAGTACGGAAATATTGTTTTCTATTGTGGTTTCGTCATCCCAGGTGACAATTGTTCCTGATGGAATAGAAAGCTCTTCCATGGCAACTGTAAGCCCGCGCACTTCTCTCTTAAAAGTTTTTTTAACGGATATATCCCAGCTTACTTGAATAAGCTGTGCTTTACGTGATCTTTTATGCCGGGCAAAGAAGTCGGTTTCATATCCTTGTCGGGTATTGACATATTCCACATCATAACCCTTCCGGCGCAGGTGCATAAACACCATATTTTCCAATAACGGACCATTATCCGATGAATTGCGGAAGGTCATGGCGTTCAAAAGCCCGGTATCAATTGAATAAATTTTAACAGGGTTTACCATCCTTGCTTTTTCGGAACGGCTATGGATGGGAATTCTGTAAAACAGAAAAGCATCTGCCAGATGATCAAGGTATTCATACAAGGTGTTTTTGGAACATTTGATCGACATGCTTTTCAGGGTGTTGTAAAATTTGTTTATACTGAATTTTTCACCGGATGAATTCATAATATGACGTACCAGATATTTGAGCACCTGGATATTGGAAATGTTGTGACGTTCTATTATGTCTTTCAATAATACTGAATCGATGTATCCCTGCAGGATCTCAATCCTGATATTACGTTCCTGGTCCTGAACTTCAGGAAACCCGCCGATTTCAAGATAGTTTTTTACAGCTTTACGTAAAACAGAGACATTTTTTAACCCGAATGTTTTGGGCTTGTCTGAAAACAACCCATGGTATTTCAAGTATTCCTGAAAGCTGAAA
>JAFDHS010000325.1 GCA_019308655.1 Deltaproteobacteria bacterium | reverse complement strand
TCCTTAAGAATGAGCCATGTGGTAGACTATAAAATTGCTGAATATCAGGAGGAGCCTGAGATCACAAAAGATATGCGCAGCGAAGATGTGTTTCTGGTGGCCTCTCACAGAGAAGCCAGAGCTCACCGGTTTTATTCGGAACTTGCCCAATTACATCCCAAAGGGGAGACCAGAGAGATGTTGCTGAAGATGGCAAACGAAGAATTAAAGCACAAGGAAAAAATGGAATATTTATATGCCAACACGGCATTTCCCCAAACAGCAGGCGGATAGGATCATTTCTCTATACAAAAAGATTAAGGCTCCGATAAATATCTTGGAACTTAATTTTAACGTTGGTCAATTTCCGGGGGCGCGACCTACCCTACGGTTATCAATAGGGTAAAATGCAGGGTGGGTTGCGCCCGCCACCTGATGGACATATCCGTGCTTTAAAAAAATACATGAAATACACACAAAAAACAAAAACACAGCTTATTAGAAAATTAAATGCGCCCAACCCGACCCTGTCCCAACCTGAAGATTCTATGGCCCAAGATTGTTCAAAACCGGATCAATCCTGCGCAATAGGCTATTCTTTCCGCGATTTGATAAATACTGAAGAACTTCAGAAAATGATGGATCTCCTGTACGATTTAACCGGCTTTCCCATCGGAATCATTGATGTGGATAATAACATTCTTGTGGCAACCGGTTGGCAGGATATCTGCAACAAATTTCACCGAATTCATCCTGAAACACGGAAAAAATGCTTTGAGTGCGATCATTATATTGCAGAGCATCTTACAGAAGGCCGTTACATTGAATACAAATGCAAAAACGGACTGTGGGATATCGCCCAGCCCGTTGTAATAGAAGGCAAGCACGTAGCCACGGTCTTTCCGGGCCAGTTTCTGTATGAAGATGAAAAACCGGATATAGCGTTTTTTAAAGGCCAGGCTGAAAAATACGGCTTTGATAAAGATGAATACATCGCTGCTCTGCGTCGCCTTCCGGTCTTTTCCAGAGAAATCATTAAAAAAATAATATCTTTTTATGTGCTTTTAACAAACACCCTTTCAAAACAGGGTCTGGCCTCTTTAAAGCAGTTAAGAGAACTGGAAAACAGAAAAAAAGCTGAAGATACGTTGAGGGAAAGTGAACAGAAATACCGCTATTTAATTGAAAATTCCGAGGATGGGATCTATCTTTTTCACAAAGGCAGATTTGAAATCTTTAATCACAGGTTCAGAGAAATACTGGGTTTAACCTCAGATGAGCTTAATGATCCTGAATTCAACATCATGGATGTGATTGCCCCTAAAAGCAAAGCCCTTGTTAAAGAACGTCTGACATTATTGGGCCAGGGAAAAAAGCCTGCACACCGATTTGAATTTACCGCCATTTCCAAGCAGGGCAAAGAAGTAGAACTTGAAGCCTCCGTATCCTATTTTAAATACAAAGACGGTATGGCGGCGCAGGGTATCTTACGTGACGTCAGCCAACGCAAGCATATTGAACGGCAACTCGCTCAGTCTCAAAAAATGGAATCGATCGGCACCTTGGCTGGAGGTATCGCTCATGATTTCAACAACCTGCTTACTGTCATCAACGGACACGCCGAAATATCTCTGATGAAGTTAGAAAAAGAGCATCCGGCCCATAAGGATGCCGTATCGATTCTTCATGCCGGTGAAAAAGCGGCGGATTTAACAAGACAACTGTTGGCCTTCAGCCGGAAACAAATATATCAAACTGAAATTATAAAAATTAATGAAATAATCAGCAATATGGATAAACTGATGCGCCGTCTTATCGGTGAAGATATCAACATTGAAACAATTCTCAGCCCCAAAACACCGCTTATAAAAGCCGATCCCGGCCAACTTGAACAAATTTTGATGAACTTGATAATTAACGCGAGAGACGCTGTTAATGAAAAAACCGAATTTGCTTCTGAAAAGAAGATAACCATAGAAACCGGCCCTGCATTCCTTGATGAAACTTACGCCACCGAACATGTTGGAACTAAAACGGGCTTTCATGCCGTTATTTCCGTCAATGATAACGGCGTGGGAATGAACGAAGAAGTTAAGAGTAAAATACTTGAACCGTTTTTTACGAGTTTATGGTATCGTAAAACAAAACAATGCCGGCATATATGTTTACAGCGAACCGGGCCGGGGAACGACTTTCAAAATTTACTGGCCCGCAACAGGAGAAGGAGCAACGTCTGATGTAAGTATCGTCCCTGAAAATCTTCCTCTATCCAGAGGTGAAGTTATTTTATTTGTAGAAGATGATGACGGCGTCCGTAATTTTGCCTGTGCCGCATTGAAACAATTGGGTTATCAGGTTTATGAGGCTTCGAACGGTCGAAAAGCACTGGATTTGGTTAAAGAAAAAATCCATAGAATTGATTTACTTGTTTCCGACTTGATAATGCCCGAGATGAACGGTAAAGAACTGGCCTATGAAATAAGCGCACTCTTTCCTGAAACTTTAATCTTATATACTTCCGGTTACACTGATAACCATATCGTACACGACGGTCTCCTTGAACAAGGGGTTCATTTTCTCCATAAACCCTACTCGATTCATTCATTGGCCAAAAAAATTCGTAATGTTATTAATAGCGGTCCCGTAAAAAATACAAAAACCGACCCAGGTCATTATTGGTGTTCCAACCTTTAGGAGCGGGAATTAAATAAATTGCACATTATTACGCTCGGATTCAGAATCACCCCTTTTGCCCGATTTTTTAACTTTTTTAAACTCGAACAAACTTAAAGGTTCTGCCAAGCGCTCATTATGTATGTAAGATTTTTCTCAAAAATGTGAAACAAATCACATAAAATCCGGCAAAATCCGGCAAATAAATTCCGAAATCTTTTAATCCGATCCTTTATTTCATTAAACTAATCATTTGAAATCTATAGAATTCATCACAAAAAACAAATATGGTATAATTATTGCTTCTTATAAAGAAGCCATACGGAAAATAAAAGGCAAGATAAAAAAAACGTATTATAAATAAAAAGGAGATAAAAATGAAAAAGTTAAGCCGTGTTGTTTTAATTGGGATTCTTGTTTTTACCGTCAGTTGGGCCCTGACAGCCTGCAAAGACAAAGCAGAAAAAGCTTCCGAAGAGGCTTCGAAAGAAGAAATTTCCGAGTATTCGAAAATGGAGACCAAAGAGGAAGTCTCCGAAACACCTTTGGAAGAAACAACTTCCGAGTATTTGAAGACGGAAACCAAGGAGGCTATGGAAACCGCAGGCGAGTTTTTGGATCAGGGTCAAAAAGAACATCAAGAGGCGATGGCAG
>JAFDHS010000324.1 GCA_019308655.1 Deltaproteobacteria bacterium | reverse complement strand
CGCTTTTTTGCTGAACAATCCCCAGATAAAAGGTCCTATAAATACGGAACCGATCGCTCCCCATGAAATTCCCAGGATGGCGACAATGCTTGCCGGTTTGAAATATGCCAATACGACGGAGAGAAGAATAAAAAAGAGGCTGAAGCATCTCATCAGCAGTGTCAGTCGATCATCCCTAACATTTTTTTCAATAAATCCGGCGTAAATATCCTTTACGACAGAAGAGCTCGATATCAATACGAGAGCGGCAAGTGTTGACATTGAAGCCGACAATATCAAAAGGAGTATTAAAACCGATAAGGATTCCGGAATGACGTTGGCCAACAATTCGGGCATTAATGCATCAAAGACCGGCTTTCCGTTATTAAAGGCGTTGGGTGTATTTTCCGGTGATAAAAATAATCGGGCTGTCGATCCTGTAAAATAAGCGACGCCGCCAATTAAAAAAGCAAAACAGGTTGAAGCGATCATTCCGATTTTAATAGATTTTTTATCCTTAATCGCATAAAATTTTTGGACCAGTTGGGGCATGGCAAGAGGGGCAACACTTGTCAAAAAAACAAGGCAAAAAAGCGGCCATATTCCCGGAGGGCCGACAAGTCCCGTTAAATTGGGATCTATGGCCGATAAGTTTGCGGTAATGCTTGCCAGACCATTTCCTTTATCAATGGTGAAGCACAACAGGATAAAAACGCCTACAATCATAATTTTCCCAAACAGAACATCTATCATTGCCATGGATTTATATCCGCCCAAAACCACATACAGTGCCGTAAAAAATCCCATCAAACTCAGTGCCAGGGTGTAATCTATATTGAAGTTGGATTTGAAAAGGTAGGATAATCCCATAAAAACAGCTGCGGAATAGGGGATAAAAAAGACAAAGATACAAACAGAGGTAAAGAGCTTTAAAAAGTTACTGTTATATCGTTTTTCAAAAAATTCCGGCATGGTATGTACGTCATAGTCTACGGACATCTTTTTAATCCGGTGACCCAATACCCACCAGACTAAAAGAACACCGACCAGCGCATTACCCACGGCAATCCATAAGCCGGAATATCCAAAACCCCAGCCGATTTTTCCTGCAAAACCGATAAACAGAACGGCTGAAAAATATGCTGTTGCATAGGTAAATGCCGTCATCCAGGGACCAACGCGGCCTCCACCTAAAAAAAAGTCCGAAAAAGAACGGGTTCTGCTCATTCCAAAGATCCCGATAATCAGGATTACCAACGCGTAAACCGATACGATACCTACTTTAATCAGCATGAGATATAATTCTTTCTAAAAATATTATAATAGTGATATGAACCTGTTAGCGAAAAAACTTTTATTATTATGCAGATAGTTGCAACTCCTATAGAAAAATATAGAAATCACCTTAAGCGAGTTGATTGACTGTTAGTGGAAATCCACCTATCTCTCGAAGCGTAAAGCCCAGTTCTAACTCGTCGGATGCACTACGAGCACCCGGAAACCGCTCAAACGATTTCATTTCACGGTAATCTGTAACGCTTTTTAGCTCATCATCTCCAAAACGTTTGGCAATGTTTTTGCTGGCGTTAACATCCGCGTTTTCTGTATATTCACAAAATTTACATGTGAATTTTTCTTGTGTTGGCCTGTTGGTTCTATCTACATAACCACATTTGGAACATTCCTGACTGGAATATGCCGCCGGTACTGTTACATATCGGATGTGATTTAAATCGAGTTTTTCTTTTAATCTGTCAAGGGCATAACCTATTTTAGAAGCCTTTAAAACTCGATTCATGGATCTCGACCTGAACCTCATCTCCTTAATAGACAGGCGTTCCATAACAACGGTCGGATTCATGGGAAGCGACTGGATAAACAGATTGATTGCTCTTCCAATCTCATTTTTGATTGTCGCTTCGAGCTTTTTGTTTTGAAGCGATACCGGTTCTCGGTTTTTCTTTTTCAGGCAGGCATTCAATTTCTGTTTTCTTCGTCTCTTCTCATCATTTTTCTGAACAAGGTCAATCAGTTTTTGGGAGAACTGCCCAAAAAAGGCTGTTTGTGTCGTCAATAAATTCTTGATCCCAAGATCAACTCCGACGATATCTCCTTGTGCTTCTTCTTTCTGATTTTTTGTTTCCACCACAAAGATAGCATACCATCGCCCATTCTCAAAGTTCAGAGTGACACCGGAACACAATTTTCCTGTTTTTATGATTTCATTTCCATACCGATGCATTTTGATTGGAACTCTAACCGGCCGGCCTTTTTCCAGAGTAGAGATTTTAAGCCAAAAATCAAATTCTTCTGTTCTCGATTTTTCAATCTTAATAACATTTGCATTTCCTTGGATTACAATCCGCTTTAAGATCGGTTTGTTTTGCCGTTCATTTGAGAAAAAGGATTGCATGATTCCAACAGCCTGTTGCCAGGCACAGCGCTTGTATCGTTCTGATAGATTTGTTTCGATTTTTGGAATTTCATCAAACTTTGAGACTTCCTTGAGATTATTATCGAAGATATGGTCAACATAGTCTTGAACCAAGGGCATAAAGGCTTTCTTGAGATCATCCAACCGATTCAGTTTCCCGACATTGGCAAAATCAAGCTTGATGTGTGTGATTGCTCGATGAATCTTATTATTTTTTCTTTTCTTTTTCACAACATAATTCTTTTATCATCTTCTCAGTTTTTCTTTTGGTCCGTCTTTGTCCGTAGAGACGTGCGCAGAAACTGGTAATCACAGAAACGAAATCTTGTATAAGATCTTCCTTGTCACTATCATTTGTATTAAGAATGATCAATTCACATCCAATATGCTGACAAAGAATTTCTATATACCTGACTCCAAATCTTGTCAGCCTGTCCTTGTGTTCGACAACAAGTTTTGTGGCTTGACCTTTTAAAAGAACAGATTCAAGCTTTTTCCGTTTATCGTTCAAGCCGGAGCCAATTTCCTTGAGGTTTAGGTGGGTTTGCCATCCCTTGGCATTGCAAAAATCGATAAGACGTTTGGATTGACTTTCAAGATTCGATTTATTTTCAGAGGAACTAACTCTGGCATATGTGACAATGAATTCTTGCTTTTGAACGCTTTTTTTATCTGGAACAATTATGGTCCCTGAATCAAGTTTGTATGCACCGGGAATTTTTCCAGTTCTAAAATGTTCCCATGCCGTCCGGTAAGTTATGCCTTGTTTTTTGGCCCAACCTGAAAGTTTCATGAAGCTAATTTAATACAATAAAATTCTATTTTCAACTATATTTATCTATACTTTAAATAAAACTTTAAAATACTTGCCAAAAAGTAAGTTTCTTTTTACAGTCGATTCATCAATCTTTAAACATGCTTTTAGATATGTGAAGATAAGCTATATTCCGTTGCGATTGTCATTCCTGCCAAGGTGGGAATCCGCTTATATTGCCCGGATTTATTGAAAAGTCAGGTAAATATACCTGGATATGAAAAAAAGGAAAAAATATGCAGCCCGATAAAAAATATACGGAAGGTTTAAAAGATATGGATGCAGCAGTACCCGCCCGGCCGGATAAAAACGCTGAAAAAGAGGCATGGTATACGGAATTTTTTATTGAAAACCATCTCGATTATTATACCTATCCTGATCATGCGGCCACCCCCGAACAGGTCAAGTTTATGGTTTATCCGGAAAGAGAGGAACGATATTATCCCTGTTCCGACCGGATGTTTGATGCGATCATGAACAGAGATCAGTCTGCTTTTATTCAGGAAAAGTACAGGCAGGTTTAT
>JAFDHS010000323.1 GCA_019308655.1 Deltaproteobacteria bacterium | reverse complement strand
AAACAGGTGTATTGTACAGAGAATTTGCTTGTCCGGACGATATTGACGAGACGGAAAGGATTTTGAGTTCAATTATAGCCCTTGATGATCTTTTTTCTATGATGGAAATAAAGCCCAAGCCGGTTTCATCCGAATTTATGACCTATAAGAATCTGCTTTTAACCCTTTGGGCCAATGATTATCTGGATCTGCCGAATAAATCAGATACTCCTGTATCCATTGATTTTAGTGAATTCAAGCGTTTTTTTGCCGAACTGTTTCCGGAAGTTTCGAATTCCCCTTGTTCAGGATTCGATGAACCCGATTCTCTGAAAACGAAACCGGGCAAAATAAGCATATCCATGAAAGAATCATTTTTAAACTGGATTTCAAAAGAAAGCGGCCTTGATCCTTTTGGAATCATTGCAAAACTGGGTCAATGCCTTGAATATCTTTTTGCAGAAATGGAGATTGCATATGGTCAGGTTTTATTCAAAGATCTTGATCCAAGGTATATACAGATGTTTTTATTGAGTTAACTCCTTCAGCCTATCTTGTAACGTGTATGACCTGTTTTGTAACCGGGTCGATACAATCGGAACTTTAAGCAATGGCAAAAGATAAAAAAGAGACCATTCTGTTTGTGGATGATGAAGAGAGTATTCTAAGAATTGCTGATAAGTTTTTTTCAAAAAAAGGGTATGGGGTACTAACCGCAACGAATGGGTGTGAGGCATTGCAGATTCTGGAAAAGAAAAAAATCGACTGCTGTTTTGCCGATATTAATATGCCTGAAATGGATGGGCTTGAATTCGCCGAACATATAAGGACGATCGATAACACGATACCTGTCATTGTTATGACGGGTTATCCTTCTCTGGACAATACAATCAGCACCCTGAAAAACGGTGTTGTTGATTTTTTGATTAAACCGGTTGATTTAAAAAAAATGGAGTGGTCTCTTGAACGTGTTTTACGTGAACGCAGGCTCTTTGAAGAGAATCTTTTATTAAAAAAGGAGTTGGAAAAAAAGACTGCCCTTGAAAAATTGAACCGGGAACTGTGCTGTAAAGTTGAGGAACTTTACGTGTTGAATAAAATCATGAGTGATGTTTCACGTATTCGTACAGGTTTTGATATGTATGGACGAATTCTGGATATGGTTATGGAACTTACCCATGCGGATGAATCGAGTTTTTATGTCATTAACGAGACTGAGAAAAGAGCACTTAAAGTTTTATCTTCTACTTCAACTGGTTCCGTGATCTGTGGGAATTCCGATGCGATGAATCCCGTGGAAGAATTGATAATGGAGACTGTTTCCGATGAAATACCGCTTTTGATTCCTGAGAACAAGGGTGCACGAGGCCTTCCTTTGGAGATATTATCATTTATGGTCATACCGTTGAAGATTCAGGAAAAGGTCTTTGGCGTATTGACTGCTTCCATCAAAAAGGGGGATAGTCGTTTTACTGAAAAAGATCTTTATTATCTTTCATTTATGACTCAAAGAGCTTCTTATTTGATTGAAAATTTTGCCCTGTATGAGCATATAAATCAGGATCTTATTTCGACACTTGAGGCGTTTGTAAAAACCATAGAGGCCAGAGACCCCTATACGCAGAAGCATTCAAGCCGGGTAACAGCTATAGCCGTTATACTTGCCAAAGCGCTGGACTGTAGTGAAGAAGAAATTGAGGTGTTGAATATTGCCGGCCTTCTTCATGATATCGGCAAGATAGGTATCAGGGATGATATACTGTTGAAACCCGGTTCCCTTAATAATGAGGAATTCGATAAAATTAAGGAACATCCGGTTATCGGTTCGGAGATAGTCAAAAAACTGGGTTTGTGGGACAGAGAACAAAAGATTGTAAGGCACCATCATGAAAATTTTGATGGGACAGGATATCCGGATGGATTGAAAAAAGATGAAATTCCTTTTCTTGCACGTATTCTTTCGATAGCTGATGTTTACGATGCCATTGGATCCATAAGAACCTATCGGGGAAAAATGGAGTCGGAAAAAATACTGGAAACAATTAAAAAAGGTGCGGGAACTCAATTTGACCCTTCAATTGTAGAGGTTTTTTTAAAACTTTGCGGAGAGGGGAAGATAAGCTGAAAGCTCAAAGCTCAAAGTCAGGTAAATGCATAGTCCCTTATTCTCCTTTTAGCTTTGAGCTAAGACGTCATGCCATGGCCAGGACTTGATTCACCAGTTTTTCAATGCCTGTTGCAACGTCTTTAATGCCCGGCCCCAGCATGTAAGCGGGAGTAGTGA
>JAFDHS010000012.1 GCA_019308655.1 Deltaproteobacteria bacterium | reverse complement strand
ATTTTAAAGTGTTACTTGTGGATGATGAAGAAGAATTCGTCACAACGCTTTCAGAAAGACTGGAGCTGAGAGGCATTCAGACCCGAATTGCCTCAGACGGCCAAAATGCATTGCGCCTTTTTGAAGCCGACCTCCCTCATGTGGTAGTTTTGGATGTAATGATGCCGGGAATAGGAGGCTTAGAGGTTCTTCAACAAATCAAAGCAATTAATTCAAAAGTCCCTGTTATCCTTTTAACCGGTCATGGATCAAAAAAAGAAGGAGTTGAAGGAAAACGGTTGGGTGCTTTCGACTATTTGATGAAGCCTTTAAATATTGAAGACTTAATAAAAAGAATGCTGGAAGCCTTAGGCACTGAGAAAGAATAAACGATCCCATTTATTATTTTAGTTTAATTGAACTTTTGCTCCATTTTTGTCAGGAGAAACTATGAATGTACCAAAACCCAAAGAAATCGCCTTTTTTGGAAAAATCACCGCCGCAACCACACATGAAATGAAAAATATTCTGGCCATCATCAAGGAGTCATCAGGCCTGATGGAAGATTTGTTATTGATTTCCCAAAGTTCTCCTTCTCCTTATCAAGAAAAATTTCAAAAGTCTCTGTCTGTTATAAAAAACCAGGTTAAACGCGGAGTGAATTTGACGAACAGACTTAACAGGTTTGCCCATAGCCCGGATAAAACAACATCAACCGTTGAGCTTTTTGAATTATCCGAAAACCTGGTTATGCTATCCCAGCGTTTTGCCACTCTAAAACAAGTTTCTTTAACAATTCGACAGCCCAATCAGGCAATCACGATTATGACAAATCCCATCCAGTTGCAAATGGCTTTACTTGCAAGTATTGACTGCTGCCTGAAAGAGATGCCGCCCCATGGAGAGATAAGCATATCCTTTGAAAAAAATGGAGAACAAACTGCGGTTCACTTTACCTGCAAAGGGGATTTACCCGAAGGATTTAATCATAACATTTCATCATCCAACGAGTGGGCGGCCTTGCAAAAGATTACTCCCGATCTATCCATAATCGTAAAATCAGATGAATCCACTCCCGGCATTTTACTGATTCTTTCGTAATCTGCGGCCTTTTCAATATTTCGGCCATACAACAATGGCCGAAGCTATGATTATTCCCATAAAAAAACGCGCAAAAGAATAAAAAAATTGCCACAATTGCTTCTCTGGAAAGTTCGATAAAACTTTGCGGGAAAATTCCAAGAAGTATAATTGCGAGAATAAGGCCAAAACCTAAAAGACTTGTGGAAAAACCAAGATTGATTTTAGCCATCGGTGTACCAGAAGTCGAGTAAGCGGCTCTAACCATCTTTAAATAATAGAAAGCAGAGATTCCGGCATTAATAACCGCCAAAATCACCAAGGCATAGAGTCCCTTATTGATTGCACCCGTAAAGATAAGGAACTTACCGGTAAAACCGATCGTTGGAGGTATTCCCGCCATACCAAATGCCCCTACGGCAAGAGCAAAGGCCAACAAAGGAGAATTTTTGTATAGACCTTTCAAGTCGACAAAACTAACGTTTTTACCCGAAGGTGCAATGTTATAAATAACGTAAAAACAGGCCAGGTTCATCAACATATAGCCGGCGATATAATAAATCGCTGAAGACAATCCCAATTCGTTGACACAAAGAATACCCAGCATCACATAGCCGGCATGAGCAATACTGGAGTATGCCAAAAGACGTTTGATATCATTCTGGACCAGAGCGGAAAGATTGCCGAGGGTCATTGACAGGACGGCAAATGTCGCCAGTATCCACGTAAACTGTCCTAAATCAACCCCTGTAAGAGAAACCAGCCGGATAAGCAGAGCAACAGCACCAACCTTGGGAAGCGTAGCTACAAAGCTGGTGGTTTCATTAGATGCCCCTTCGTAAACATCCGGAGTCCAGAAATGCATGGGGAAAAGGGCCAGTTTGTAAAAAAAGCCGCAAAGCATCATTATCATGCCTATAATTGCAAGCGGTTGACTTTGAATCAGTGATGGAAGAACTTTGACCAAACCGTCAAGATAAGTGGTATGCGCCAAACCAAAAATGTAGCTCATACCGTACAAAGTAACGCCGGTAGCTGCCGCACCGAAAAGGATATATTTAATCCCGGCTTCCATCTGTTCCCTATGCTCATGGTTCTTACGAAGGGGTATAATTATATAGATCGCGTATGAAGAGATCTCCAGGCAGAGTAATATAGTCAACAGTTCTACGGCACTGCTTAACATTACCAGTCCCAGTGAACTTAAAGCCAGAAAAAGATAAAACTCGGGATGCAAATTTTTTTCGATCCCTGTTAGTTTCGGCGCCAGATAGATCACCAGAAATAAACCGAATGTAATGAGAACCTTAAATATCTGTGAAAAAGCATCCACCCGGTAAACATCTAAAAAGAGTGATCCCTCCTGGCCATAGGTGACTACGGATGCTAATATGGCCGCGGCGGAAAGGACAAGCGCCAATCCTTGCAAAAAACCGCTTTTGGGTTTTCCCAGGGAAACAAAAAAGAATGCCAAAACCATGAAAGTCAAAACTATTTCAGGAAGAAAAAGAGTGATCTGCATACGAAGTTCCCAATACTAAAATTTTAAAAACAAAACCAGCGTTAAACCCAAGCTTAATGAGCCGGGCAAAATAACCATATTTTACCGATAAGATACAAAAACAACCACTTCCAACCTAATGATGTATTGCACCACCGACATGATGCATTCCGGCTTCTAGCTGATGCAATAAGTGGGTTACACTACTATCCATGACATCCAACAGAGGAGTGGGATGAAAGCCAATCCAGAAAACAAAAACCGCCAAAGTGAAAAGGGTAAAAATTTCACGACCGTTCAAATCAGATAATACGTGATGGCCCGGTTTGTGGTGATGTGCATGACCGTCTGAATCCGCCCATACCATCTTCTGAAGCAATCTTAACATATAGGCCGCAGCCAGAATTGCTCCCGGAATGGCAAGCGCACCAACCAGTTTGTTCTCGGAAAAAGCACCCATCAATACAAGTAACTCACCGACAAAACTGTTTGTTCCCGGAAAACCCAGAGAAGACAAGGAGAAGATCCCTAAAAAGGTCACATAAATGGGCATCATCATTCCCAGAGCCGAATTATCTTTAAGCTCGCGGCTATGGGTACGTTCATAGATGATGCCGATACAAATAAACAGAGCACCGGTAGTTATACCGTGATTGATCATCTGTAAGATGGCCCCTTTTATTCCCTGCGCATTAAGTAAAAAGATACCCAGGGTGACGAACCCCATGTGCCCGACACTGGAGTAGGCAATCAGTTTTTTAATATCACTTTGTCCTAAGGCCAGATAGCCACCATAGACAATTGATATAATGGAAAAAGCCAACAAATAGGGCATACAATAAAAAGTGGCCGCCGGCGCTATGGGTAAACAGAAGCGTAAAAATCCATACCCACCCATTTTAAGCAAAATACTGGCCAGAATCACACTACCGGCCGTGGGAGCTTCCACATGTGCAGCAGGTAACCATGTATGAAAGGGAAACATGGGAATTTTGATTGCAAATGCCAGAGTGCAGCCCAGAAAAATCCACATCTGATACCCAAAAGCGTAGGTATGGTCCATCAATTCCGGAATGAAGAAAGTACCGGTTTTGATATAAAGCGCAATAATAGAGACCAGCAAAAAGATACTGCCGATAAATGTATAAAGGAAAAACTTAACGGAAGCATAATCCTTTCTCGGCCCGCCCCATACGGCAATGATCAGATACATGGGAACCAGCATCGCTTCCCAGAAGATATAAAAGAGAACAGTATTCAGGCTGACAAAAACCCCGATCATTGTTGTTTCAATAATCAAAATGACAATGACAAATTCCTTGAACCGTTCTTTAATATAAGTCCAGGAACATAAAATACAAAGGGGCATGATAAATGTAGTCAGCATGACCAAAAGAACGCTGATACCATCCACACCGACGACATAGTTAAGATGCAGTGAAGGAAACCAGTGCCCAAGTTCGACAAACTGATATTTAGGTGTAGTCAAATCAAAATTGAAATAAAGAGGCAGAGATAGTGCGGCAGTAAGAAAAGTAACTGCCAGACCCCAAACTCTCAAAAGGCTCTTTTTTTTCAGAAATAAAGTAAACACCGCCCCGATTAAGGGTACAACCAGCAACACCGTTATAATCGGATAATTCAAGGCATTAAATATTAAATATTTTTCCATATTCTTCCCAAGCTCTTCAAAAATACATCGTCAGAATTTACAGAGATTAAGGGGAATAAATATCACACGCATCTTTGTTCTAAAGCAATCGGAATGATTATTTTGATGCACCCTAACCTTACAAAAGAACCACTACAATAAGAACGATTGACAGAACAACTACAGCGCCCCCAATGTAATGCTGGACTTTACCCGTTTGAAAGCCGCGCATCTGATCTCCTCCATTGACAACACCTCTGGCCGATCCGTCAATAACCCAATCGATCCCTTCCCAATCAAACCATGAAAGCGCTTTAGCTACCGCCATAGTAAATCGCAAGCCGACCGTTTTATAAACATTTCCGACCCATTCATTGGCGATACCAATCGGTTTGGAAGCAAGCCACATGAAGACGAGAGCTCCCTTACGGTAAAACCAATCTACATCAAGGTTGGCATGCGCTTCGGGTTTTAAATACTTGACCATGAAGTAGAAGCCCAAGCCGGTAAAACCAAGAATCTGGAGGGTTTCCGACAAATGGTACATCGTATACGGATGATAAGCCACATCGTACGGCAGCATGCGGTAAAGGTATTCAGGATACACGCCCAAAAAGAAGCACATAAACCCGGCAATAAACATACCCAGCAGCATATTCCATGGAGGATCCTGGGCTTTTACACCGGAATCCTTGCCGAACCAGATAAAATAAGGCAATTTAATACCTACCGACAAGAATGTACCGACCGCAGCAAGGGTCATCATAATCATTAAACCCAGACGGTGATGCTCGCCCGCAGCAGCAATGATCATCGATTTACTGATAAAGCCGCTGGTAAAGGGAAAGCCGGAAATGGAGATTCCACCAATCACCGTAAATATAAGTGTAAGAGGCATGTACTTATAGAGACCGCCCAATTCGCTCAGCTTTGATCTACCCGTCATTTCAAGGACGGCTCCCGCACCCATAAACAACAGGGCCTTATAAAGGATATGAGCATAGGCATGAGCACAAGTACCATTGATCGCCATAGCCGTGCCGATTCCAATACCGCAAACCATATATCCGACCTGGCTGACAATGTGATAAGCCAAAATCCGCCGGGCATCATTCTCAATCACAGCATAGCCGACACCGTAAAGGGTCATTATTGCGCCCAGAATGGCAAGCGCTTCAAATCCGGGGAAGGCTCTCGCCAAAACATAAACTGCTGTTTTGGTCGTAAAAGCGCACATGAAAACAGCTCCCGTTACCGTGGCTTCCGGGTAGGCATCAGGTAACCAGGCATGTATCGGAGGAACAGCCGCATTCAACATAAACCCAATCATAATCAGGTAGTCGGCGAACGTAGCGCCATTGACTGCGATTTGCGTAAAACTAAGGTCATGAATATTTTGATAACGTAAAAATATTCCACCCAGAAGGATCAAACCACCTGCGGTATGGACCAGTAAATAACGGTAACCCGCCTGAATAGATTGTTTCTTCTTACGATACCAGACAAGAAAAACCGATGCAAAAGCCATCAACTCCCAAAATATAAAAAGCGTCAAATAATCACCGGCCAGGGTTACGCCCAGGGAACCGGCGACATACAGAAGACCGGCCATACGTTGCCCGGTTTCTTTGACATGGAGGCCATATACATTGCCGATTACGGCCATCAAGGTAAAGACATGCAGAAAAACATAGGTCAGCTTGTCAACCTTTCCGAAAATCAGCTTGAACCCCATATACTCACAAACGCCAAAGGTATCCGGCAGATAATTTATCTGGTAAAATGCCAGTAAAGGGATAATAATCATTATAATCTTCTGCAACAGTTTAAACCGCTTTAAAAAGGGCAGAAGAACGGCGCCGAGTATAAAATAGGTAGCCGGATGGATAAAAATACTGTTATTTATCATAATAATCTTCATCCTTCATAAGCCAGACATGAGAAAGACCTTTGCAAAGAATGATCATCCCCAGACAGCCGAGTATACCAAACATGGACCAGAAGCCAACGATACCGTCACCCCAAAAATGAGGTTGATGCCGTTCAGCAAAGAAATCAAAAGCAATTGCGAGTGCTAAAAAAACATAAAACAGCCATTTCAAAACCTGAGAGTGATCTCTCAAATAAGTAAAAAGACGTGCCATCATTTCCCCACAAGTACGTTTATAATATTGAGAAAAAGATCAGGGTAAATGCCGAACAATACCGAGGCGACAGCGGTTATAAAAAGAGGTACCACCATCAACATTATAAGCGGAGAAGCCTCAAGGGAACCCGTTGCCGATTTATCCGCCGGTAAAGGTTTACCGTAAAAGGATTGCAGAAAAATGGGTACAAAATAACCGGCATTCAAAAGACTGCTGACCAGAAGCACAGCCAAAAGGATAACATTATGCAAGTCCATGGCTCCCAAAGCCAGATACCATTTGGTAACGAAGCCGGAAACCGGTGGTGCACCAATCATACTTAAGGACGCCAGACCAAATGCAATCATGGTAAAAGGCATCCGATAACCTAAGCCGCCCAACTCCTTGATGTCCTTTTTGCCGGTGGCTACAAAAATAGCACCCGCACAGAAAAACAGCGTAATCTTGGAAAAAGCGTGGTTGGCAATATGAATCAGTCCGCCCGTAATAGAATTTGGCGTAAGCATTGCAACACCCAAAATTATATAGGAGAGCTGACTGACGGTCGAATAGGCTAATCTCGCCTTGAGATTGGATTTGCTCAGAGCGATCACCGAGGCCACGACAATGGTAAAAGAGACGAAATAGGCTGTAACAATACCCAGGTGAAGTCCCTGTAACAAGTTGATTCCGAAAACAGAGAGCATTACTCTACAGACGGAAAAAACACCGACCTTAACAACAACTACTGCATGTAAAAGGGCACTGACCGGTGTCGGAGCAACCATGGCCGAAGGCAGCCAGCTGTGCAGCGGCATGACACCTGCCTTGGCAAATCCAAAAAAACAAAGACAATATGTAACAATAACCAGGATACCGCTTGCATCATGAGGAAAAATACCATTCACGATACCGGTCGTTGAAAAATCTAACGTCCCGCACTGAAGGTAAACCAGAACCATGGCCGGAAGAAGAAAAGCCTTTGAAGTAAACATCAGATAGACGATATACTTTTTAGACCCCTCATACCCTTCAGCATCCTGATGGTGAGCAACCAGCGGATAGGTAAAGATAGAAACGATTTCATAAAATAGGTAGAGTGTAAACAAATTACCGGCAAACGCAGCACCCATGGCAGCGCCGACCGACACGGCATAACAGACATAAAACCGTGTCTGAGCATGCTCGTTGAGTCCCCTCATGTAGCCGATACAGTAAAAACCGGCTAAAATCCACAAAAAAGAAGCCGTCCCGGCAAACAGGATGCCTAAACCATCCAGATGGAATTTGACCGAAATCCCGGGATAGAGTGTAAACAGGGTACACTGAAATGATCCACCTGCAAGAATCCGGGGCAAAAGGGTAACAACAGAGAGGAAGGTCAGTATAGCCCCGATAATTGACCAAGACTCCCTCAAATTCGGCTTTTTCCCTGAAGCCATTATTAAAATAGCAGTTATCATGGGAATAGCCGGGGTCAATAAAATTTTATTGGTGATGATTGTTTCCATTATATTTTCTTCTCAGTTTCGCCCTTGATCAGCCATAAGGAACACGAAGATATTTATTTAACTTTGCCGCTGTCCGTAATCAAGCAAAGCGCTTAAATTCTACGTGACCTCTGTGGTGAAAAAAACATTAGGAGGCAATAAAAAACACTTTGAGCATTATCCCCTTAAATCGTGAACCTCATCCGGATCAACAGTTTTGTATTTGCGGTAAACCGCAAGGATAATACTAACGCCAATGGCCGCTTCCGCTGCCGCAATCCCCATAATAAACATGGTAAAAATCTGGCCGACAGCCAGGTTTGGCGACAAAAAACGGTTAAACGCCATAAAATTAAGCCCTGCGCCGCTTAGAATCAGTTCGGTTGAAAGCAGCATTCCGATAAAAGATCGATGCTGAATCATACCGAAAATTCCAACGATTAACAAAAAAACGGCAACGAGCAGATACGTATTGAGATTATCGCTCAGCATCATCGAACCTTTTCCTCCCTTCCTTCACCGGCCAGAATTATAGCTCCAACAATAGCAGCCAGAAGCACTACCGAAATCAATTCAAAGGCCAAGCAATAATTGTAGAGCAGATTCTGCCCCAGCCAAGCCAAAGAAAAATCTCCCACCCGAGTTACAGCCGGAACCCAGACAGTCCGCCAAATAGCTACAAACAACAAGGAAAATACGACAACAGCGGCAGATACACCCAACAGCAGGTTTTTACCGGCAATCTTCTTCTCCTTCAACTGCTCAGGCGTATAACCGACCATAATACCAAAAGCGATTACAATGCAAATAGCCCCCACATATATAAGTATCTGCATCATTGACAAGAATAAACTGCCAAGATAAAAATACAGCCCGGCAACTCCTAAAAACGAAACCGCCAGGCCTAAAAGTGCATGCATCAATAATCTAGTCCTAACCGCCAGCAAAGCACCGGCAAAGGTAAGAAAAATGAAGAAAAAAAACATAAACTCTGCAATATAGCGGTAGAAAATCATCCCATTTCCTCCAGCCGTTTAAGCAAATCGTAGTGAAACTCTTCTTTGGTAAAACCGGCAATATTGTAATCCTGGGAGAATCTTATCGCCCCTTTATTACAGGCTTCCACACAGGAACCACACAGACTGCATTTGGTAAAATCAAGCTGAAAAACCGTTAAAACCTTACCCTTTACACCTTCCCTCTTTTCACTTTTTACAGTGATGCATTCAGAAGGACACGCCTTGGCACACAAGCCACAGGCAATACACTTAAAAGAACCGGTTTCAGGGTTTCTAACCAACTCAATATGCCCGCGGTAGTTAGAGCTAGTTACATCAGTCTTTTCCCGCGGATACTGCACGGTAACAACAGGCTGGAGCATGGCCTTAAAGGTTACACCTAAACCCACCAAAAGACTCTTGCCGCCAGTTAGGATTTCTGAAAAATAGCCGCTCATAGTTTCACGATTACCAGTACTATTGCTGTTATTATAAAATTAACCAGAGAAAACGGAATCAAATACTTCCAAGCCAGATTCATCAACTGGTCAAAACGCACACGAGGATAGGTCCATCTGCACCAGATCATAACAAATAAAAGCGCGTACACTTTTAACAAAAACCAGAAGACCCCGGTATATTCCAAGAACGGCAAGGGAATGCCGTGCCAACCTCCAAGGAAGAGAATTGTAGCTATCGAACATACGACAAACATATTCGCATATTCGCCCAGAAAAAAGAGACTGAATCCCATACCACTGTATTCGGTATGAAAACCGGCTGTTAATTCACTTTCTGCCTCAGACAAATCAAAAGGAGCACGGTTTGTCTCCGCCAGTCCGGCAATAAAGTAAATTATAAAGGCAACCGGCTGAAGCAGAATAAACCACATACCGCTCTGAGCCTCGACAAGACCCTTCAAGCTAAACGTATTGGCCATCAGGGCAACCGTTAAAACGACCAGCAGTATAGGAATTTCATACGCTATATTCTGGGCTACGGAACGTAAAGCGCCAAACAAGGAATATTTATTATTGGAACTCCAGCCCGCAATCAGGACAGCCATACCGTTCAGGGATGAAATCGCCAGGATAAAAATCAGGCCGATATTCAAATCCGCCACCTGCAATTTTTCACTGAAAGGAATGACAATAAAAGGTAAAACTACAGGAATAAACGCCAGTAAAGGAGCTAACCGAAACAAAGGTCGATCGACGTCCTTTGGAAGGATAAGCTGTTTACCGATCAGTTTTAGACCATCAACGATCACTTGCAACAGCCCATGTGACCCGACCTCCATGGGTCCCGGACGACGCTGAAAGTGTCCCGCGAGTTTTCGTTCCGCATACGTCATCACCATAGCGTTTAAAAACACAAAAGAGATAATGACAACTGCGGAAACAATCATACGAATAATGTCAGGAGGTAAAAAAGATGTGATTTCCATAATTTTTATCTGTCAATCTCGGGGATAACCAGATCAAAACTGCCCATAATCGTTACCAGGTCAGCTAAAAGTATACCCCGGCCCAGTTCCGGCAATACACTTAAATTGGAATAAGAGGGAACTCTTATCTTTAAGCGATAGGGTATCTCACTTCCATCACCTACAAGATAATATGCAAGTTCTCCACGCGCCGCTTCAACTGAAAAGCTACTATCACCCGGTGGCAACTTGATTTTTTTCGGAGCCTTACCCAAATAAGGACCTTCCGGCAATTTATCAAGGGCTTGCTCAATGATCCGCAGACTCTGTTCCATTTCCTGAACCCTGACCTTATAGCGATCCAAAGAATCACCATTTTCCCCCACCGGGACATCAAAATCAAAGTCAGAATAAACCGAATAGGGCTCTTGTTTGCGAATGTCATACGAAATGCCTGAACCTCGCAAAAGAGGGCCGGTAACACCATATCTCCGAGCCATATCAGGGCTGATGACTCCGACTCCCTCTGCTCGCTTTATAAAAATAATATTTGTAGCAACCAGTTTTTCATAAATGCTGAATCGACTGCGCATTCGTTTGATAAAAGCCCTGGTTCCTTCAATAAATTTATCACTAATGTCCTGGTAAACGCCTCCCGGCCGGAAGTAACAGTAAGTCAATCTCGATCCGGTTATTTCTTCAAGAATATCAAGAATCTGTTCTCTATCATCAAATGAATACATAATCGGAGTAAAGGCACCCAAATCAAGAAGAAATGCCCCAAGCCAGAGAAGATGACTAGCGACCCGGTTTAATTCCGAAGTGATTACTCGAATGTATTCAGCGCGGGGAGGCACCTCAATTCCTGCCGCCCGTTCAATGAGACCGACATAGCCATGATTGAAAGGCAAGGCACAAACATAATCCATTCGTCCGGTATTCGGCAAAAATTTTCTACAGGGCCTTGATTCACCCATCTTTTCGTGCATTCGATGGATGTAGCCCAAAACCGGCTGAGGATCAAGAACATACTCCCCATCCATTTCCAGAATTACCTGCAAAACCCCATGCGTACTAGGGTGTTGCGGTCCCATATTCAAGGTAAAAGATTGGTTTTGCTGGGTATTCGTTTCTGATTTCATGATTATCAGCTCTGCTCCGCTTTTTGTTCAGCCTGTTTACCGGCGGCGGCAGGCTTAGCGGGCTTTTCTCCCTGCCAACGGATTTCTTCCACGTTTTTCAACATTTTTTCACTCTTTAAGAGTGGCTTAAGATCCGCATCATCTTCTGCAAGAAGCAACGGTTTAAGGTTGGGGTGCCCTTCAAAATTTACCCCAAAAAAATCCTTTGTCTCCCGCTCATGCCAATCCGCTCCATGAAAAATATCCGATATCGTAGATATTTTTTCGCCTTCAGCAACACAAGCCCGAGCACATACTCGACAGGGTGTGCTAAAATGAGCAAATTGATAAACAACCTCAATGGCGGGTTTTACGTGATTCGCCGTAACAAACACCAAATAAAATTCGTTATCAAGCATGGCTTTGGCAAACTCACGCACCTGATTATCTGCCATCGATACCTCAAGATGATAGCCGCGCCTGTCGTAATCGACTTCGCTGATCTGAACGGACAGACGCTTCAAAGCATCCACAAACTGATTCATCGATTTCATTTATCTTTTCCCCATTTTGGCCATCTGGTTTGAATCCCCGCCGTATCTTCCGCCGGCATCTTGTTCTGGGGAAAAGGATAACGTACTTTAGTGATCTTTTCCTGCAGTTTGAGAATCCCCTCAATCAACCCTTCGGGACGGGGGGGACAACCAGGCACATAAACATCAACGGGAATCAACTTATCCACGCCTTCAATTATATTATAATTCTCTTTGGGAGCAAACGGGCCGCCCGATATCGCGCAGTTACCCATAGCAATAACCCATTTAGGAGAAGGCATTTGCTCATAAAGCGTCACCAAAATCGGAGCGAATTTTTTATTCACGGTACCCGCAACAATCATAAGATCACTCTGCCGGGGAGAGGGTCGAAAAACCTCTGATCCGTATCGAGAAATATCAAAGCGTGCCATTCCCGCCGCCATCATTTCAATGGCGCAACAAGCAATTCCAAATGTCATGGGCCAAAGTGAATTTGCCCGACACAAATCTATTATTCTATCTGTCAACTCGAAACGAGTCAACGGCCCGGCATCCGTTTCACCGGGTATAACGGATACTTCTTTCCTTAGCTTATCCTTGAGATCCTTTGCATAGGAATCAAGGGTTAAGCGACCTCTTTTTTCTTCCACGTAAAGACTCCTTTGTTCCAGGCATAGACAATTGCCAAGGATAAGATACCTACAAAAATAAGCAACTCAACAATACCCCGGAATCCAGGCACCTTATCAAAAGCAGCGGCAACCGGAAACAGATAAAGGATATCAACGTCAAAAGCCAAAAAAATCAAGGCATATAGGTAGTAGGCAATACCGAATCGAAAGTTCCAAGCCTCACCATAGGGCAATGCGCCACATTCATATGTCGTACGGGTTCTCTCAGAAGTGGGGGATTTAGGACGAACAAGCTTAGAAACGATGAAAGGGGAAAAACCGGCAATTACAGCTATCAGAAGAAAAATTACAACGTACATAAGGGTTTTAGTCCCGGGACATAAAAAATCAACTGCTGGATAAAAACCCTTAATGGGAAAATATCCTCATTTAGAACAACCTCTGCAACTCTGATTTGTCAGAGTGGCTTTAAACACATTCCATGAAGAAAGTCAAGAAAATTTATTGCCTAATCTTCCACTCAGCCATTATTTGCAATGATTTCAAGATTACCTTCTCCTTATTAATATTGCGAGTTTACTGATGTTCGGTATGACAAAAAGTTTCAAAATTTAAAAAAGCGGAGGGTAGCTGAAATGACCCAGTCAGACTTGTTAATATTCTTTATTATTACTTGACAAACCCTGCTGTTTTAATATTTTATTGCAACGATAATTCATAGGCTCATCAAAAAATACAAATATCAGGCAAGCGCTTTAGCATTCACAAACTGTAAGAGCGTTTTTTGGAAATAATAATGTTTTGATTTTCAGGGGGAATTGTTAATGAAGGTTCTGGTCAGTGATAATCTCGATGAAAGGGGCGTTCAATTACTTAAAGATGAAAAAGATATTGATGTTGATGTTAGAACGGGGCTGTCTCCCGAAGAGCAGAAAGCGATTATCGGAGACTACGACGCCCTGATAATCCGGAGCGCTACAAAGGTAACTGAGGATCTTTTAAATACGGCAAAACACTTAAAGGTGATCGGACGAGCGGGTATAGGTCTTGACAATGTTGATATTCCGGCTGCAACCAAGCATGGCATAGTGGTCATGAACACCCCCGGCGGTAATGTTGTAACCACTGCCGAGCATACCCTCTCCTTAATGATGGCCTTAACCCGCAATATTCCACAAGCCACCGCATCATTAAAGGCCGGACGCTGGGATAAAAACAAACTTAAGGGCAGAGAAATTTTCAACAAAACTCTCGGGATCATCGGATTTGGTAATATCGGCACCATTGTGGCGGATCGTGCGCGCGGGCTGAAAATGCGCGTTATTATTTACGACCCTAATGTGACCCCCGAACGGATCGAAAAAGCCGGATTTGAAAGCGTAACCCTTGAAGAGTTGTACAACCAATCCGATTATATAACGATACATATTCCCAAACTTAAAAGCACGACAAAGCTCATTAACAAGGAAGCGTTTGCGCAGATGAAAGATGGGGTAATGCTCATATGCTGCGCCCGTGGCGGTATTGTTGATGAAAAGGATCTTTATGATGCTATAAAGTCGGGCAAGGTGGCTGGAGCGGCACTGGATGTTTTTGAAATCGAACCTCCCGACAACTCTCCTCTTTTTGAACTGGACCAGGTAATTGCAACGCCTCATCTCGGAGCTTCCACCTATGAAGCTCAAACCAATGTAGCTGTTTCAGTGGCCGAACAGATTATCGAATTTTTGAAAAACAATACGATCATCAATGCCGTAAACGTCCCGTCCGTCACCGGAGAACTGCTGAATAAGCTCAGACCTTTTTTAACCCTCGGGGACCGAATAGGTTCTCTGCTGGCCCAACTTTCCAAAGGGCCTTTAAAAGAAGTAGCCATTGAGTATACGGGAAATTTTTTTGGCCTTGACATGGCTTCCGTTACAACGGCTGTATTGAAAGGACTTCTTACACCAATAGTCTCTGATGATGTAAATTCCGTTAATGCCCCTGTTCTTGCAAAGGAGAGAGGAATAAAAATTACCGAGACAACCAGTTCCGCGTCTCAGGATTATACGAACCTGATGACGGTAAAAGCCATTACCACGGAAATGACAAACACGATTGCAGGAACAATTTTCGGCAAAAACGACCCCAGAGTGGTGAAAATTAATAATTTCCGTCTTGAGTTGATCCTCAAGAAGGGGTATTTATCACTTATACATAATCTTGATAAGCCCGGTGCCATCGGCAGTATCGCTTCCACACTCGGCGAAAACAATATTAACATTGCCAGAATGCAGGTGGGTCAGGAAGAAGAAGGCGAAAGAAATATCATTTTTCTCCAAACAGATACGCCGATACCCGATGATGTTCTCGAGAAACTACGCACCTTACCATTAATCAAAGCGGCAAGGACTTTTGAACTTTAGGAACACAAATCAGGACTTGTGCGCTCAGGAAGGTTATTGGTTTTGATCGGTTTATACTCATATTGATCAAAACCAATCCAACAACAAATGACCGATACTCAGATCAGCTATGGTTGATCTGAGTTGTTTTACTTTAGTCAAACAGAGGAGCAGGGATGTCAGAAAGCAAAAAAATTAATACTCCCTCAAATTGTCAATTACCGATGATTGATTTTTCAACCTTTATCTTTTCTTTGAACTCATCCGCCCTGGTACATCTTGGAGTTGTTGAGGACCCTGCTACGGGCAAAAAGAATAAAAATCTACCCATAGCAAAACAAACCATAGACATAATAGCTATGCTGGAGAAAAAAACCCACGGAAATTTGGCAAACGAGGAAAAAAATCTCTTAAAAGACATTCTGTACAATTTAAGAATGCTGTACGTTAATGAAATATAAATTCTCATGAAACTTTTTTCGTCGGCTAAAATAAACCTATTTTTACACATAACGGGTAAGAGGCCTGACGGCTACCATAATCTGATTTCTCTTATGTGTCGTATCGGACTTTACGACACCCTTTCATTGACTTTTAATGTTGGAAAGACGGCTGTATCCTGTTCTCACCCGGAAGTCCCGGAAGATGAGACGAATTTAGCACATAAAGCTGCAAATCTTTTTTTAAAGACTTTGAATACGGGTAAAGGCGTAAAAATTTTTATCGATAAAAAAATACCGGTCGGCGCCGGCCTTGGCGGCGGCAGCAGTAATGCCGCGGCCGTTTTATTGGGCATGAACCGTTTTTATGGTTCCCCATATTCCCGGAAAGAGCTCATGCACATGGGACTTTCGATCGGAGCGGACGTGCCTTTTTTTATATTTGGAAAGCCGGCCATAGCCGGCGGAATTGGCGAAAAACTTAAAGAATACAACGCCCTTGAAGCCTGTCATGTCTTATTAATATTCCCGGAATTTAACGTTTCAACAGCAGACGTGTACAAAAAATTGAATTTGGGATTGACAAAATGCGAAAAAGAACTTAAACAGTTCATCTTAAATAGGGAGACTATTTTTGATGTAAAGAAATATCTGTGCAATGATCTTGAAACGGTGACCTCATCAATATATCCTGAAATCAAAGCGGCAAGAGAGGCTCTTGTAAAAAACGGAGCAGAGGGAGTGCTGATGTCTGGAAGCGGGCCGAGTGTATTCGGCCTTTTTCATGACTTGGAGAAAGCAAAAAAAGCATACGACAAACTGTCCCGAAAGAGCGGCTGGCAGTTTTTTCTTGTAGACATGCTGATTTGAGAATCATGAGTTAAGACAACATATAAATTATTTTTTTCATTTTTTATACTGGGGCGTCGTCAAGCGGTAAGACACAGGACTTTGGTTCCTGCATTCGGAGGTTCGAATCCTCCCGCCCCAGCCATTTTTTTAATGTGTTGAAAAAAGATGGTTTCATCAAAATTCTTAAATGATCTTATCCCAAAATTTTTACGCATTGATAAAGAAACGACAACATAAATGAATAAATTTACAATATTTACAGGGAATTCAAATCCCGTACTTGCTAAAAAAATATCCGGCTATCTGAACAAACCTCTTGGCAATGCCAAGGTAAAAACTTTCAGCGATGGCGAAATACAAATTGAGATACACGAAAACGTAAGGTCAAAAGATGCTTTTGTTGTTCAGTCAACATGTTCACCCGTGAACGACAATCTGGTTGAACTACTTCTTATGATAGATGCCCTCAAGCGTTCTTCCACCAGAAGGATAACTGCGGTTATCCCCTATTACGGTTACGCCCGTCAGGATAAAAAAGTAGCTCCCCGTGTTCCCATAAGTGCAAAAATGATCGCTGATCTTCTTACAACAGCCGGTGCAAACCGAGTAATAACAATGGATTTGCATGCCGGACAGATTCAGGGTTTTTTTAATATCCCGGTGGATAATCTTTATGCAGCTCCTGTTATATTAGCACACATCAAAAATCATTATAATAAAGATAATTTCGTAATGGTTTCTCCGGATGCAGGCGGGGCGGAAAGAGCAAGAGCCTTTGCCAAACGCCTTAAAGCAGACCTTGCCATTGTCGACAAGCGCAGGCATGCACCGAACAAAGCCAAGGCAATGGCAATCATTGGCGATGTTAAAGGAAAAACAGCGATTATACTTGATGACATGGTTGATACTGCCGGCACATTGACAGAAGCCGCAAACGCCATCATGGAAAATGGTGCAGCCGAGGTTCATGCATGTTGTTCCCATCCGGTCTTATCCGGTCCGGCAGTTGACAGAATAGCAGATTCAGTCCTGAAAAGTTTAATTACAACGGATACCATTCCATTAAACAGTAAGGCTGCGGCATGCGATAAGATAAAAGTCCTCTCTATTGCCGAACTCGTTGGTGAAGCGATCATTCGCAGCCATAAAGGCGATTCCGTTACCTCGCTGTTTGTATAAAAAATTTAAGGATACATTTCAAGGAGGAGTATTTTTGGAGTTACATGAACTTAAAACTAATATAAGAGAATCCACAGGCAATGGCTATGCGCGTGCTCTCCGACGCCAGGGGCAGATACCTGCCGTACTTTATGGTAAAGGAGTTGAACCTGTTAAAATTTCCCTTAATACACGGGATCTTGAGCTTTTACTAAAAAAGAACAGAGCGAGTCAGATTCTTATGAATCTTGTTGTAGGAAACACGGACACGCCAAGATCTGCAATGATAAAGGAATTGCAGGTTGATCCTGTCTCACGCAACTTTCTGCATGTTGACTTCTATGAAGTAGATATGGCGAAGAAGATAACAGTTAAGGTTCCTGTTACCATAACCGGAATTTCAAAGGGAGTTGAACTCGGCGGCATTCTTCAGCTCATCCGAAAAGAACTTGAAGTCATGTGTCTGCCCCAGGAAATACCCAACTCAATTGATATCGATGTTACGGATCTTGATGTGGGAGATTCGATTCATATCAACGACATCTCTGCTGAAGGGAATACTGAATTTCCTTCAGATGTTAATTTTACCGTTGCTACCGTTGTTGTTCCCAAGAGAGAAGTTGAAGAAGTAACGGAAGAAGAAGTTGCTGAGGAAGAAGCAGTCGAAGCTGAAGCTGAAGCTGGTGGCGGCGAAGAATAAAAGAAGTTATGTCTATCGAGAGAATTCGCCTCATTGTCGGTCTTGGAAACCCAGGTGACAAGTATGCAAAGACCCGTCACAATCTTGGATTCATGGTTGTTGATGAAATCGCAGACACCTACTCAATACCACTCGACAAGCAAAAATTTGATGCTCTATTCGGTTGTGGATCCATAAACGGCAATCCTGTTATTCTTGCAAAACCGATGGCCTTTATGAATCGAAGCGGACCGCCGACGCAAAAGCTTGCACAATATTTTAATATATTATGTGGGGATATGTTGGTTATTCATGACGACATAGACCTCACTTATGGCAGAATAAAAATAAAAGAGAAAGGAGGGCATGGGGGACATAATGGAATAAGGTCTTTAATTGATGCCTTTGGGGGTGGTGATTTTGTACGTATTCGCATTGGCATCGGACGTCCCGACGCTCGCATTCATGTTGTTGGTCATGTACTGGAAAGGTTTTCAGCTGATGAAACAAAGCATCTGAACCCGATCATAACAAGAGCAAGGGATGCAACCGTTACGATACTCAGTAACGGCTTAAAACAAGGGATGAGTCAATTTAATTCTAATTAAATGATCATGGTTTATGTTAAAATCGAATGGAGGGAAATATGGAATTTGTAATGAATAACATTCCATTGATAAGCACACTGGTCGGTATATCTGGAATACTGTTTGCTCTGGTTCTGGCCGGAGTCGTCAAAAGTGCACCGGCTGGAAACGCAAAAATGACGGAAATAGCCACCGCAATTCAAGAAGGCGCAATCGCATATCTTAATCGTCAGCTCAAAAGCATGGGTGCTGCCGGTGCTGTTATTTTTGTCGTTATTTTCGCAACAATGGGCAGTCAGACCGCTTTAGGCTTTCTGATCGGCGCCGTTGCTTCTTTTATAGCCGGTTATATCGGAATGCGAGTCTCTGTTATTGCCAATGTAAGAACGGCTGAAGCCGCAAGAAAAGGTTTGGCTGCAGGACTTGCCCTTGCTTTCAGAGGCGGTTCGGTTACCGGTATGATCGTTGCCGGTCTGGCACTGACTTCCGTTGCCGGATTCTATATGTACACACATGAAATTATGCCTCTTGTTGCACTCGGTTTTGGTGGAAGCCTGATTTCCATCTTTGCAAGACTCGGCGGCGGTATCTTTACCAAGGGCGCTGATGTTGGCGCAGACCTGGTTGGAAAAGTTGAGGCCGGCATTCCTGAAGATGATCCGAGAAACCCGGCAACAATCGCAGATAATGTTGGTGATAACGTTGGGGACTGTGCCGGAATGGCTGCTGACCTTTTCGAAACTTACGCGGTAACTGCCGTTGCTGCAATGCTTTTGGGTCACCTTCTTTTTCCCGAACAGCAAATGGCTGTATTATTTCCACTCGTACTCGGTTCGATTTCAATCGTCTCCTCCATGATCGCCGTCTTTTTCGTAAGACTCGGCAAAACCCAATACATCATGGGCGCCCTTTACAAGGGTATGTTCGGCGCCGCAATCATTGCGGCAGTCGCATTCTATTACGCAGCGAATAAGATGATGGTTGACATTCCCGGAACCACGGCAATGTCAATTTATTATTGTACCCTTATCGGTCTTGTACTTACAGTAGTAATCGTTATCATTACCGAATACTACACCGGTATTTACAAACCGGTTAAGGATATTGCAGAGGCCTCAACAACAGGACACGGCACCAACGTTATCGCCGGTCTTGCCGTCAGCATGCAGTCAACAGCAGCTCCGGTTCTCGCCATCTGCCTCGGCATCGGACTGGCCTTCAATTTTGCAGGAATTTACGGAATCGCAATGGCAGCCATGTCCATGCTTTCCATGACCGGTATGGTTATCGCAATTGATGCATACGGTCCCATTACGGATAATGCAGGCGGTATTGCCGAGATGGCTGATATGGATGAAAGCGTTCGCGCCGTAACCGATCCGCTGGATGCTGTTGGAAATACCACAAAGGCCGTTACCAAAGGGTATGCCATCGGTTCTGCCGCTCTTGCCGCTCTGGTTCTCTTTTCATGCTATGTTCAGGAATTCGCTATTCACGGAAAAGAAGGCGCTCTGACTTTTGATCTGAGTGATGTAAATGTTATTATCGGTCTTTTTATCGGCGGTCTTCTTCCTTATCTTTTTGCTTCCTTTGCAATGAAAGCGGTTGGAAATGCAGGCGCCGCCGTTGTTGAGGAAGTCAGGCGCCAGTTCCGTGAAATTCCCGGAATCATGGAAAGGACAGCAAAACCCGACTATGCTGCATGCGTTGATATCGTAACAAAGTTTGCGCTTAGAGAAATGATGGTTCCTGCGCTTCTGCCCGTAATTACACCGATTCTGGTCGGCCTTCTCCTCGGCAAAATCGCTCTGGGCGGACTTCTGATCGGTAGTATCGTAACCGGTGTTTTTGTTGCCCTCTCCATGACAACCGGTGGTGCTGCATGGGATAACGCCAAAAAATACATCGAAGACGGTCACCTTGGCGGCAAAGGAAGCGAAGCACATAAAGCTGCCGTAACCGGCGACACCATAGGCGACCCCTACAAAGATACCGCCGGACCTGCTGTAAACCCGATGATCAAGATCCTGAACGTTGTTGCACTCCTTCTGGTGCCTTTCCTCATTTAAAATATCGGGGATTATTTCAGGTTTTATAATGGGTTAACATGAAAAGGGATTGACGATTAAAATCGTCAATCCCTTTTTTAGTTGATTGATTTTTTTAATTACGGTATCATTGTTTTATTTTTTATTCTTATTAAAGACGTTGGTGAAACAAATGGCTGAAAAAGCAATTAAAGAGAAAGTCCAGATTGAAAAAGGATCCATCAAGCACTTTAACGTAGGTGACCTTGCCGTTTATCCTGCCCATGGAGTCGGTCGTATCGAATCTATTGAAAGCCGTGTAATCAACGGGGAAACACATGATTTTTACATCATGAAGATTCTTGAAAACGCAATGGTTATAATGATTCCCACTTCCAACGTAGCATCAGTAGGATTGAGAGAGGTCATCAATAAGAATGATATTCCCAATGTTTATAAGGTGATGCTAACCAGAAAGAAAGGTTCACTCGACAACCAGACCTGGAATCGCCGATACAGAGAATACATGGAAAAGATAAAAACCGGTTCTCTTTATGATGTGGCAGAGGTTTTCAGAGATCTTTTCCTTCTCAAGCTGACCAAGGACTTGTCTTTTGGTGAGCGTAAACTCCTCGATACAGCCCAGAGTCTTCTATTAAAGGAACTTTGCACCGCCAAAAACATGGATGAAAATTCCATGATGTCTGAAATTGAATCTTTATTTAATCCCAAAGAAGTCCTTCAATAATTTGCTCCCGAAAAAGTTTTCCAGTGAAGTCATGTCTGAGAAAGGTGCTTTTTCTTTTCTTGTAAACTCAAACGACTCCGGGAAACGCCTTGATGTCGTTGTTTCCTCCCTCATTCCTTTATGCTCCAGGAATATAGCTTCACGCCTGATTCAAAAAGGAATGATACGTGTTCATGACGCTTTAAAAAAACCTGGATATCGGGTTAAATCAGGTGAAACGATTTGCGGACGAATTCCTCCTCCGGAGCCGCTTCCCCTGGAACCCGAGCCGATCCGGTTAAATATCGTCTACGAAGACAAATATATTATTGTAATTAACAAACAACCGGGACTGGTGGTTCACCCGGCACCGGGACACTACACCGGAACGCTGGTCAATGGTCTGCTGTATCATTGCCCCGACCTCGAAGGTGTGGGAGGAAAAATAAGAGCGGGTATTGTTCACCGGCTGGACAAGGACACCTCCGGTATCATGGTCGTTGCAAAAACCCATCTTGCGCATACCGGACTTGCATCTCAATTTAAAAACAGAACCGTTCAAAAAAAGTACCTGGCAGTTGTTTACGGCGAGATGGATTCCAAGTCCGGAAGCATCACACTTCCAATCGGCCGACATCCTTCCAACAGAAAGAAAATGTCAACGTTTAGCCGTAGAAGCCGCTTTGCTGAAACAACCTGGAAAGTCAGAGAACCTTTTGACGGCGCAACATTACTTGAGTTAAATTTAAAAACCGGCCGCACACATCAAATAAGAGTTCATTGTGCTGCCGTCAATCATCCTGTTGTTGGAGACCCGGTATACTGCCCCCGAAAGAGAACCGATCATTTTATAAACAAAAGGCAGGATATTTGCACCCTTGTAAAATCAGCTTCACGGCAAATGCTGCATGCATGGCGCCTTAAATTCACTCATCCGGTTAACGGTGAATCTTTGTTTTTTGAAGCACCCGTTCATGAAGACATGAAGGGATTGATTGCCGGATTGAAATATTCTTAAGCTTTTGAAAGTGTCCATTTAATCCTGCACAAATTATGGGCTACGGATGCGATATGCCCCTGGAAAAAAAAATTTTCTATTTGCCAATTTTTATTTCTGAAATTTATTATAAGATTCTTCTTGTCTATTACCTTTACAACCCGGCATTCTGAAAGGCCCACAAGACCTATCCCTGCCGCTTTAAGAACCGCTTCTTTAGAAGTCCAGTAACGAAAAAAAAGCTCCAAAGGATCGGAATCAACAAGACCCCATTCCCTGTCGTCGGCAACTTTTCTGAAAAGAGACGCTGAGCACGGTCTTATTCTCTCGATATCAATACCCGTACTTGTCGAAGCAACAACACCGGCAACATATTCCGGTTTGTGCGTAAGAGACCAGAAGTTTCCGTCAACAGGCAGGGGCGCACCATTTTCGTTCTTTAAAAGGGTTCTCAAAAAGATGCCGCTCTTCCGGGCGGACATTTGAAGGGCCCGCCTTGCATGCCTGCTAAGGTATGCAACCTGCTCTTTACCTTTAAGCTGCTTCTTTTTAAAAGGAACCTGGAGTATTACCGGAAAAAGAGCGACTTTTTTTGTATTCTGATCCACTTTCTTTAAAATACGCTTCCTTTGCTTTGCCCTGCAAATTAAAATTTTCACCATCCCTGACACAATTAAAAATTCCGTAAAGAGCTCTTAATGTATGTTAACATTGGATTTTTTTATTGCGCTTCAAAAAAAGGCGTAGTATAGTTTAAATTTTATTTTTAAAATTAAAAAAATAAACCCATTCAGTTTATTTGAAGCACAATGGTGGCTGGCTTTTTTTCGCCTTAACCATTTTTATTTTTTGGCTCCCCGTAATCTTAATATAATAATTATATTGTTAAAATTGCAACCGTATAATGAGACTTTTTGCAACTCGGGCTCATTATATTTAATCATCATAAAAGTGGAGAGTGGAGGTGCTATCGTGTCTTTGATGTCAAAATTCTGGGATATTGCAAAAACAAAACAAAAAACGATTGTCTTACCTGAAGGCGATGACGAACGAACAATTGATGCCGCAAATGAAATTGCAAAAAATAGTTTAGCAAAAGAAGTCATCATACTCGGGAATGAGGCGGATCTGGAGAAAGCCTTTAAAGACAAAGGATATCCAGTCAATTGTACCTTCATTGACCCAAACACCAGTGAACATTTAAAGCCTTTTTATGAAGAATATTATGAAATGAGAAAAGCAAAAGGCATGACCCTCGAAGAGGCTGAACAGTCCATGAGGGATGTATTATTCTTCGGTTGTATGCTGGTTAAAAAAGGGATGGCCCATGGTGCCGTTGCAGGGGCTAAAAATACGACAGGTAATGTTTTAAGAGCAGCACTTCGCGTTATCGGAACAAAACCGGGCATGAAAACCGTTTCAAGCTGCTTTATAATGGTTACCCCTAAACAAGAATTCGGTAAAGACGGCTCAATTATTTTTGCCGACTGTGCAGTCAATCCCGATCCGAATCCCGCGCAACTGGCCGAGATTGCATCCGCTTCCGCCGATAGCTGCTCCGCTTTTCTTGAAACGACTCCTAAGGTCGCTCTATTGTCTTTCTCAACCAAAGGCAGCGCAAAACATAAAAATGTTGAAAAAGTCCAGGAAGCTTTAAAGATTCTCAAGGAAACAAACCCCGACCTTGAAGCTGACGGGGAACTTCAGGCGGATGCCGCATTGGTTAAAGCGGTCGGCGCTAAAAAAGCCCCTGGAAGCACCATAGCCGGCCAGGCCAATGTTCTGGTTTTTCCCGATCTCAATGCCGGAAATATCGGTTACAAGCTGGTTGAAAGGTTAGCCGGTGCGGAAGC
>JAFDHS010000322.1 GCA_019308655.1 Deltaproteobacteria bacterium | reverse complement strand
AAAAATCAATTCAATAGAGGAGATTGTTGGGTGGATATCGCAACAGTTCTGGGTCTTTTTGTTGCCGGAGGATTGGTAATTGCTTCAATCTTGATGGGTGGTTCAGGAACATGGTTTATTAATTATCCATCGATGATGATTGTGATCGGAGGAACAATGGGAGCCACGCTCCTTGCTTATCCACTTTCAGATGTACGGAGTGTCTTTGGGGTTGTTAAAAATGTATTTTTACACCGCTCACCGTCAACAGGCAACCTCACTGAGTTATTGGTTGATTTTGCTAAAAAAGCCAGGCAGGAAGGTATCCTTTCCTTTGAGTCACAATTGGAAAGTTTAGAAGACACCTTTCTGGTCAAAGGACTTCGGATGGCCATCGATGGAATGGAATCAAATTCCATAGAAGATATTCTCACAACGGAGATAGTCTATTTAGAAGAACGTCACAGGTTAGGTGCTGAGATATTTACGACCATGGGAACATTTGCCCCGGCAGTGGGGATGTTGGGAACGATCATCGGTTTGGTTCAGATGTTGATGCAGATGGACGATCCCAGTAATATCGGTGCCCCAATGGCAGTCGCTTTGCTGACGACTTTTTATGGGACGGTTTTGGCCAACCTTTTATTTATACCCATTGCCGGAAAACTTAAAATTCGGAGCAAACAGGAACTTTTGTTAAAACAGATGGTAATTGAAGGCGTTATATCGATGCAGTCCGGCGACAATCACCGGGTTGTAGAGCAGAAGCTTAACGCCTTTATTTCACCCGGGAAAAGAGGAGATGAGGAAAAACCATAAAAAAAAGGGTCCAAAAGATAATGGCGGTTCATCCGGAGGTGGTTGGGAAGTAATATATTCCGGTTTTGTTCTCATTCTTCTCTGCTTTTTTATTATGATAAACAGTTTTTCAACTATTCAAAAAACAAAATTGAAGAGTTTCGTGAAGTCTTTTTCAAATGCTGTTTGCATATTACCCGGAGGCGTTAAATTTGAATCCGGTGAAGAAGTCTTAAGTATTTCAGAAGATATTGTCGATAAAGAAAGCGAACTTGCTGATCTCTATGAACATATCAGGAAGCTTACGCATAAACTCGGGCTGGAGAAACAGGTCGATTTATCATTCGTTAAGAAAACGTTGGTGATGAGGTTATCCGATAGTGTTTTGTTTGATATCGGGGTTGTGGAGATATTGCCGGAAAGCCTTCCCCTGCTGGAGAAGATCGGTTCCATTATCGCTAAAATATCTTATTCCATCCGCATTGAAGGGCATACGGATGATCTGCCTATTCATACGGACAGCTTTCCTTCGAATTGGGAACTTTCAACCGCACGAGCTGTAAATGTTCTGAGATATTTTATAGAAAAGGAGAAAATTTCTCCGAAAAGAATATCCGCCGCAGGGTACGGAGAATTTCAGCCCATTTATTCAAATGACACTCCTGAGAACCGGGCGAAGAACCGGAGGGTAGAAATTGTTTTTGCCGAAGCTGAGCAGGAAAGGCAGCCCAAGGAGTTAAGACGGTGAGAAAAAAAAATATAATAAAGGGCGCAACGGAATCACAGACAGGGGCAGGATGGCTTACAACCTTTAATGACCTTGTGACCCTTCTTATGGTTTTCTTTGTACTTTTATTCTCGACAAGTACCATAGATATTAAAAAAATGGAAAATTTTAAATATCTTCTTCAGAGGGGTCTTGGTGTTTTAAAAGAGGGAAAAATGACCTCTGTTGAGGTCAAAGAATTACAGCCGGATAATATGTCGGCCCGGAATGAAGAGATCTTCCAAACAGGTCTAACTCCCGATCTGATTGAAGATATGCTCAAAACTCTTAATTCTGAACGCGGGATTAAGGCTGTATACACGAAAAAAGGGGTATATATCACACTTGATAACGGCATCCTTTTTAAAAATGGAGTTGCTGATATCAATGCTGAATGTTTACCTCTTTTAGATAAAATAACGACCATGATTGGAAAAATATCAAACCCTGTCCGTGTTGAAGGTCATACCGACAATCTTCCCGTTCATAGCAGGAAATTTCCTTCAAACTGGGAACTTTCAATCGCACGGGCGGTAAATGTGGTAAAGTATTTTGTCGAGGCGCGCAAAATACTTCCGGAAAGACTCTCAGCAGTGGGGTATGGAGAATCAAAGCCCATTTACCCCAATGATACGTCTGACCAATGATACGTCTGATAATCGAGTCAAAAATCGAAGGGTGGAAATTATATTGACGATGGAGGAAAAAACGTAAGATGTCAAAAAAAAAACAATATATATTCATTATCATTGGCCTGGTCATTATCATTGCCATGGGGGCAGGTTTTTACATTTTATTTAATAAGCTATCCTCTCTTGATATGAAAAGTAATGAAAACGCTACTGTGTCATCTGAAAAAAATGACGATGATAACAACATGGGGGTACTATATCCTCTGGATACATTCATTGTTAATCTTGCTGATCAGGGAAGACGCTATTTAAGAGTTAAGATGGATCTGGAGTTGAAAAAACAGGAGAATTCCGATGAATTAACGAAAAAGATTCCTATGATAAGAGACGCTGTTTTGAAATTACTTCCTACAAAAAGTATGAAGGATATCCATAGTGTCGCAGGAAAAAACGCATTGCATGATGAAATAATCATCAAACTGAATGGCTTGCTTAAAAAAGAGATTGTAACCAATATTTATTTTACGGAATTTGTGATTCAGTAAACCCTGACCCGGATAAACCGGAACCGGAATTATTTGCCACAAAGTCACGAAGGCACAAAGTATTTTTTTTAGTTTATAACCTTCGTGTCTTTGTGCCTTGGTGGCGAAAAGATTTTTTTACCATAAAATACACAAACTTCAGGGTTAAGATACTAAAGATAAAAACTTATGTCTGAACAGATTTTATCTCAAGAAGAAATAGATGCTCTCCTTGTTGCCATGGCTGATGGAGAGGTTGACCTGGAGAAAGATAAAAAGGAAGAAGTTGAGGTAATCAACTACGACCTCACTACACAGAGCATAATGTTGCGTGCCCAATTTTATGCTCTCGAAGAAGTATACGACAAATTTTCAAATTTATTGCCTGAACTACTTTCTTCTTCTCTCCATAAGCCCGTTGAGGTAGAGTTTGTCTCAACAGAAATGGTTAAATACTCTGAATTCATACAAGGTTTTTCCAATCCAACCAGTTTCCATATTTTTAATATGGATCCCCTCATTGGATCTGCCCTTCTGGCGATAGAACCCAATCTTGTATTTTCTTTGATTGATTGTATGTTTGGAGGGGATGGAAAACCTCTGACTCAGGAGAGAGACTTTACACTCATCGAACAGAGGATGATGATAAAGTTTGCTGAAAAGGTATTGAAAAGCCTGGAAAAAGCATGGAGTATTATATATTCGGTAAAAAATTCTTTGAAAAAAACCGAAAGCAAACCTGAATTTGTCCATATCGTTGCTCCCAATGATTTGGTTATGGTTATTGTATTTTCAATTAATGGGCATGAATTTTCAGGAAATTTTCATTTATGTATCTCCTACCTTATGCTGGAACCGATCAAGGATAAGCTTTCTGCGAAATACCTGAGGGATAAATATCTTGAACATACATGGGACAGTCAAATTCAAAATTTGTTGAAAGATACCGAAGTAACGATAATCGCCGAACTCGGAAGAACCACCCACACGATCCGGGACTTATTGGCTTTCCAGGTGGATAATGTACTTAAACTTGATAGGCTTTCCAGGTGGATAATGTACTTAAACTTGATATAGGTCCGCAAGATCTTATTACAATAAACGTAGAGGATGTTCCTAAATTTAATGGCCTCCCGGGAATCGTTAAAGGAAATCGCGCCGTTGAAATAACAAAAGTGCTGCATAAAAAGGGAGCTATGAATAGTTGTTAATTTCTTAATCAAACTTATCTATACTTACTCACTATGAACAAGATATAGAAAGGAACCTGAATAAATGCTATTCCAACTATCTCACAAGATAGAACTTAATCCAAATAATATCCAGGAAGGCTATTTCAAAAGAGCCTGTGGGACTGCCAGATTTACCTATAATTGGGCATTGGGAGAATGGAATCGTCAGTATCAGGAAGGTTTAAAACCATCGGCTTTGGCATTGAAGAAAGAATTCAATGCCATCAAATACGAAGAGTTTCCTTGGATTTCAGAAGTCCTCCGGGATGCAAACAGCCAACCTTTTACCAATCTGGGAAAAGCATTTGTTAGATTCTTTGAAGGAACCGGCAAGTACCCGGTTTTTAAGAAAAGAGGAATACATGACAGTTTTTACATAGCCAATGACAAATTCCGGCTTGATGGGAATAAGATCAAAGTTCCTAAGTTGGGATGGATCAGAATGCGGGAACAGTTAAGGTTTACGGGTAAAATTTTATCAGCAACGGTCTCAAGAATTGCAGATAAGTGGTTTGTTGCAATTAACGTCCAAACAGATTTAACCTCGGCAACTATCAATAGCCACGTAGTTGTCGGGGTGGATCTTGGGGTTAAGCAGTTAGCCACTTTAAGCGACGGAACTGTTGTTGAAGGCCCAAAACCCCACAAGGCTTTACTGCAAAGGCTTCGCAGACTCAACAAGTCTTTATCCCGAAAAGAAAAAGGTTCTAATAATTGGAAGAAGGGAAAGCTTAAATTATCTCGATTACACGCGCGAATTGCCAATATTAGAAAAGATGCGCTCCATAAGTTAACGACCATGCTGGTACAGAATTTCAGCATAATCGGAATTGAGGATTTGAACGTCAATGGCATGACTAAAAATCATAAGCTTGCCCGATCTATTTTGGATATGGGATTTGGGGAATTTGTAAGGCAGTTGAGTTATAAAGCCAAGATGTTTGCTGTTGAGATTGTGCAGGCAGATCGTTTTTTTCCTTCTTCCAAAACGTGTTGCAGATGTGGATTTAAGAAAGACAATTTAACTTTATCGGATAGGGTATTTGGCTGTGATAATTGCGGTCTTAAAATAGACCGGGACTTAAACGCAGCGATTAATTTAGAAAAACTGGCCGTAGGTTCTACGGTGACAGCCTGTGGAGAGGCGGTAAGACCTAAGCAGTTGGTTCGGGCAGCCTCCGTGAAACAGGAATTTCCCTTCATTCCTGCCAATGGGTAAGAATGAGTAAGAAGAAAGGAACAGGTGCAAATAATGATGAATACGACCGACGAAAATAAAGAAAAACCCGATCCGAATGGTGATAGAGAAACTACCAGCCGGGACACAACGGAAAAAACGAATAAAGTTTCCGATCCGTCCGACGCA
>JAFDHS010000321.1 GCA_019308655.1 Deltaproteobacteria bacterium | reverse complement strand
TCCACATTCACCTCCATGATAAGGCTTTCAATATAGACCATGGTCCTTGGAATATCCAACTTCTTGATTATCTCCTCAAGTACCAGGTAATCATCTTTTTCCGCCATGATAATGAGACTGTTGGTCGCTTTGTCAGCGGTTATTTTGACTTTTTCAGAAACAATGGGGGTTGTCTTTTTCCCTTTATCGACACTGCCCTGTTTTACCGCCAAAGACTGAAGGACCTTGGCGAGTTCTTCTGCCGTCGCATTTTCAAGATAATAGACACGGATCTTCTCCTCGCCTCGCGGAACCTCCTTGTCAAGCAGCTTGATCAAATCGTTGATTCTTTGTGTATCCACCTCGCTGGCAAGGACAACGATTGTATTGGTCCGGTCATCCGCTACGAATTTGACGGTCTTTTGTATGCCTGTTCTCTTCAAATTTTTTGATTGGCGAAAAATCGTATCCAAAACGCTTACGAGTTTTTGAACATCTGCAAATTCAAGGGGAATGACGGAAATTTCCTGCCCGATACCGGTCACGTCAATCGCTTTTACGATTTCAAGCAGCCGCAGTATGTTTGAATAGACATCCGTTACGACCAACATGTTTGTAGGCTCATAGGCCTGAATGACACTGCTTTTGGAAATCAAAGGGGCAAAAAGCCGTTTAATCTTAGTCGGATCTGCATATTTTAAGGGAATGAGCTGCGTGACGATCTTATCTTCCGGCGAGACCGCCTCCGCCTTTAAGAGGGTTTCAATATTCTTTGAGCGGGCATCAGGGGATGGAATTATTTTAATCACCTCACCGGCTTTAACCGCTGTATAACCATGGACTTCAAGAACGGATTCAAAGACCTTGTAAGCCTCTTTAACGGAAATTTTGGCAGGAGAGATTATCGTCACCTTCCCTCTTACCCGGCGGTCCACAACAAAATTTTTCCCGGTGAGTTCACTGATAAATTTAATAAAGAGACTGATGTCAACGTTATTAAAATCTATAGAGATAAATCGGGCAGGCTTTGTGTTTTTGCCGGAAGATTCATTTTTTTTAAAAGCCCCGGCTGTTTTTGCTTCACACCAGCCGGTAGACGGCAACAGAAAAATACACACAGAGAAACATATGAGAATTTTCAAATTATTGAAGTATCTTTTCATCCTCTTGCACCGACATTCCCTCTTTGTTAATTATTAAATTGTCCGGTTGATCCGGAATTAGGATTATCTGATATTATAATTTATATTTTTTAACTCTCCTCTTCTTTTTAGCTGAAGTTGCAAGGAAGAAGACGAGTTCAAGCTTTCGTATAATTTCAGAGCATCGTCTACTGATTGAATATCTTTGCCGTCGACTCCTTTTATCACATCCCCGCTTCTCAATCCCATCTTTCTGAAAATGGAGTTTGGTTTGATACTCTTTAAAACAAGGCCGGCAGGTTTACCATTTTCAAAATTCGGACTCATTTTTACCTGATTCATAAGACTGTTTATGTCTTTTACGGCAGTATCAATTTGAGAACGTTTCAAGGTTATATTTTGCGATCGCGGCGGCCTGGATGGTTTGGAAGATTTGGAAGATTTTACAAATTTCTCTTCGTCGAGCATCTCCTCGATTTCCAAAACTTCATCTTTGCCTTTTACGCTCAATACGACCTTTTCTCTTAATATCAGCTTTACTGTTGCGCCTTGAACCGTATCTCCCACCCTGTAAAGATCTTGCCTATTCTCTTTTGTCTCTTCAATGACGGCATAGGCTTTTTTTTTGTCACCTGTGACCGTACCCCACAGTTTCAGGTTCAAATCAGTTTGCTCAAGCGCTTCAATATCGACCTGATCCGTTTTTTTCTCTATTCCTGTTTTGGTGTTGAAAAGATTACGGTCAATTATCGTCTGGTAATAAGATAACGGGTGGGAAATTTCGTCTTTCGGTGATGCCGGCTGTTTACGGACCGGCTTATACAGATCGATCTTATCCACTTTTGCCGTTGCTATCCTGTAAAAGGCTGAAACGCCGAGATAGACAGCAACCGTTATGAGTAATATGTTTATTATGGGGAATAGTTTTTTTACCATGATAAAATCTAAAAAATTATTTCAAAGAAAAACGGGGGGAATCAAGCGTACCAAAGTCTTTTCCAAGCCCGGCAACAAACAAAGGCTGGGGTCTGATAGTCCCTTTAAGACTTAAGAGACTTTTTTCATAAGGCCTCTTTATGGTTATGAAACCGGAAACCCTGCCGTCCATCTGATCACCTTTAATGTCACATTCTTTGATTTGCATTCTTTCATGATTCCCCTCTATCTTGGCTTTAATCTTGTTGAAAGCAAAAGCTTTCCGGTTGAAAACAGGTTTTAAAAGTTCTATCGTAAACTCTGATAATAGGAATTCGGTTTTTGCCGTTCCGCCTCCCCTATGAGAATCATATCTGATTTTCCCATCAAGTATTCCGGATATATTGTGGACGGTAAGAGCCTTTAAAACAGGTATGTCCTTTATCCGAATGTCCGCCATGTCCGCATCAAGCACAATCCGGCGGATCGCTCCCTTTCCTGTTATATCGATTTTGCCGTTTAAAGTCCCCTCACAGACTTTGCTTTTAAAGAAAAAAACAGGCTTGGAGCGAAAAAAAGAAGAAAACCCAGGCGTTATTTTTATATATTCCGTAAAAAGCAGTGAATTCCTGAGATACCCTATACTTACGTCATGAAGCGCTAACCCTGAAGGAAAAGAAAATTTTATATCATCAATTACAATATTTAAATCAGGATCGGCATTGCTCAGATTAAACGTTATGTATTGTTTTAGTGTATCAGCAGGAAACAGATAGTAAACAAAGAAAACCGCCACTGAAATAATA
>JAFDHS010000320.1 GCA_019308655.1 Deltaproteobacteria bacterium | reverse complement strand
GGCGGTCATGATGCCCGGAGAGATTGCACCGCCCAGATATTCTCCTTTTCTCGAAATACAATCAAAGGTTGTTGCCGTTCCGAAATCTATTACGATAAGGTCGGTTTGATATTTGGAAAAAGCGGCAACGGCATTGACGATTCTGTCTGATCCCAGTTCTGAAGGATTATTGTATTGTACCGGCATATGGGCAATAGATGCGGTATTGACCCGGTGCGGAGTTTGTTTAAGGTATTTGTTACAAAAAGAGTCCAAAATAAACACCAGCGGAGGGACGACACAGGATATAACGATCTTTGTTATATCCTGTGGACTGATAGCATCCAATGCAAACAGATTGAAGGCAAGGATGCCGAGTTACATTCTTTACCGTACGGATCCGCCAGTTTTTTAAAAGATGACTCTCGTCAAAAATACCGATTGAAGTATTTGTATTTCCGACATCAAAAACAAGAAGCATGGGTTCACGATCCTGAAGAATTCATACATTTTTTATGGCATCAGCGATTTTTACCGTTGCATAGGTATCGGCAACATCATGAACCCTTACGATATGAGCCCCTTGTAAAACAGCCGCTGCTATTGAAGCCTGGGTCCCGGTTTCGATAAAAGAAGAATCCGGTTTAAGTGCTTTGCCGATATTTTGTTTAAGAATCGTTCTTATAAATGATTTTCTGGAAGATCCGATGAGAATCGGAACATCCAACGATTTAAATTCGTTAATCTTTTTTATTAAAAGAAGATTGTGAATAACTGTTTTTCCAAAACCGATTCCGGGATCGACAATAATTTGGGACTTTGAGATACCTTTTGTTTCCGCCAGGGTGATGCAATCTTCAAGAAAGTCTTTAACTTCTTTGATCAAGTCATCGTAAGCCGGTGAAATCTGCATGGTTTCAGGAGTCCCCTTCATGTGCATCACGATGACGGGAACTTTATATTTTGCAACAATATCCGGCATCTTATGATCAAGCTTCATCGCTCCGATATCATTGATTATGGAAGCGCCGGCTTCAATGGCCCGTCCGGCGACGTTTGCTTTGGTCGTATCGATGGAGATGGGGATTGATACACGTTTTGCAAGTTCTTCAATAACAGGAACAACGCGCCGGGTCTCTTCCTCCTCAGATACATTTTCTGAAAACGGACGCGTGGATTCTCCTCCTATATCAAGGATGTCGGCTCCGTCTTCTACCATTTTTTCGGCGTAAGCGACTGCATCGTCGCATGTTTTAAATTTTCCTCCGTCTGAAAATGAATCCGGCGTTAGAGTTCAAGGCTGTGTCCGTCCCATGAAAGTTTGTATTCTTTTATCGTGTTCATTCCTTACAACTCACTTTCTTCTGAAGCCAGCTTGATCCCCGGTCTCATATCGCTTATGAGTCGGTTAAGCTCAACACCCTTAACGGTTTCTTTTTCCAGTAGAAGCTCTGCCAGTTTATGAAGAATGTCTATGTTTTCATTCAAAACATCCTTGGCACGGTTGTAGTTCTCTTTGATCAATCGCTTGATCTCTTCGTCGATTTTTTTTGCGGTTGCTTCAGAGTAATCCCTGTGCTGGGCTATTTCCCGGCCGAGAAATATCTGCTCATCACTTTTAGAGTATGAAAGCGGGCCAATTGCTTCACTCATACCCCATGATTGCACCATATTCTGTGCCACTTTGGTTGCCTGTTTGATATCGTTTGACGCACCCGTACTGATACGTCCGTTAAAAACGATCTCTTCGGCCACTCGTCCGCCAAAGGCTACGGACAACTCGCTTTCAAGCTGGTCCTTATATTTAAAGTCCCGGTCTTCAGGGAGAAACCATGTGATTCCTGCGGCACGTCCCCTAGGAATAATGGTGATTTTGTTAACCGGATCGGTAGCGGGTAAAAAGCGGGCAACAAGTGCGTGTCCGGCTTCATGATATGCCGTGGTTTTTCTGTCTTCTTCTTTTATGACCTTGGACTTTCGTTCCAGGCCCATATAAACTTTGTCCTTGGAATCTTCAAAGTCCATCATATCGATTTTTTCTTTATTCCGTTTGGCTGCAAGAAGCGCAGCTTCATTGACCAGGTTTTCTATGTCGGCACCTGAAAATCCGGGCGTTCCTTTTGCCAGGATGAGAGGGTCTACATCGGGTGCAATGGGCGTTTTTTTCATATGGACATTAAGAATCTCTTCACGTCCTTTGATATCGGGCAGTGAAACAACAACCTGGCGGTCAAAACGTCCGGGACGTTGAAGCGCCGGATCAAGTACGTCGGGTCGGTTGGTAGCGGATATGAGTATGACTCCTTCATTGGATTCAAATCCGTCCATTTCAACCAGCAGTTGGTTTAAGGTCTGTTCTCTTTCATCATGTCCTCCGCCGAGACCGGCCCCCCGATGTCTTCCAACGGCATCGATTTCATCAATGAAGATAATGCAGGGCGCATTCTTTTTACCCTGGGCAAAGAGGTCTCTGACGCGTGAAGCACCTACGCCGACAAACATCTCAACAAAATCCGACCCGCTGATGCTGAAAAAAGGAACGTCCGCTTCACCCGCGATAGCCCGGGCTAAAAGGGTTTTTCCCGTACCAGGAGGGCCCATCAGAAGAACCCCTTTGGGTATCCGTCCTCCCAGTCGCGTAAATTTTTTGGGTTCTTTCAGAAAATCCACAATTTCTTCCAGTTCTTCTTTTGCTTCTTCCACGCCTGCGACATCGGCAAAGGTAATCTTTTTATCCTGGTCGGAAAGCAGACGGGCCCGGCTTTTGCCGAAAGAAAGGGCTTTACCTCCCCCGCCCTGCATTTGACGCATGAAGAATATCCATACGCCGATGAGAACAATCATTGGAAACCATGAAATAAGGACGGACATGAACCAGGGGGACTCGGCAGGCGGTTTTGCCTTTATGGAGACGCCCTTTTCCCTGAGTATTCTGATAAGATCGCTGTCCTCGGGAGCAAAGACCTTGAAATGGCCGCCGTTCATATCGGTGATAAAGAGATTTTGTCCCTGGATGACGACATTGGCAACACGCTCGCCATCGACCATGGAAAGGAATTCCGTATAACCGATACTCATTTCGTTTGTTTGTTGTTGATTAAACATATTATAAAGCATGATCATCATCAGGATGATGACTAGCCATAAGGCCATATTTTTGTAAAAAGGGTTCAAAAGATTTTACCTCCGGAAAAGTATAAAGAATATAAGGTTGACTTTATTTATTTTAATAGTATAGGGATTTTCATTTTATTGGCAAATAAATCAAACTGTTGCAAAAAGTCCGCCCGAAGGGCGCTAAGTTCTGAATAAATAACGGTAATCATCATTGTGACATTAAGCAAGTAAAAGTTCCGCTTTAAGTACTCTGTTGGTCGAAGATGTCACCTTGACGGATTCATCTATCCTGTGGCCGACAATCCAGATTATCTGTTGACCACTTGTCAGAATAAGACATTTTGACCGTTCCGACGGCGGGATTTTGTTGTTGATAAAAAATTTTTTTACTTTCTGGGTACCGCTCATGCCAAGGGGGGTAAAACGATCGCCCGGCTGAAAACTTCTTATGGTCAACGG
>JAFDHS010000319.1 GCA_019308655.1 Deltaproteobacteria bacterium | reverse complement strand
CTGTATTTTCGCCGTACCCTTTTTGCCATTTCCCATGCTTCATGAAGTTCTTTTCTTGGAAGCGTTCCAGCGCGGCAGACAGCCCTTGCAATTTTATCGAAAAGGTTGTTGCCGGAAAACAATGACTGCTGCCGGGGTGTCAGCCTGTTCTTTGAAGATTTTTTCATGATCCATAAAATACGTGATTATCTGTCTTTTCACAAGCCATCGGATAAAAAAGAATGCTGTTACATGATGTGGAATTCCGGCCTTTTGTATCCGGTACATTGGCTTGTTAGCAAGTAATAACAAATCAAAACAGTTTCATTTGATAAGCTGAAGGTTTTAAGTCAAAAAGGCTGATCATTTTTCTTTCAGTAATTTTCTCATCTCCAAGGAGGTGCCCATATAGAAGAGCTGATTGGGGATCATGTTGCTGAATGTTCTTAAATACAGTGTCAATGTCATAATTAGCATAACAGTATATGCAGTTATGTTTGCATGAGTTATAAGCCCCAATATCAATGCTATCAACACAACCGCAAACATCTCTCTGCGTTTTATCTTTTTTAACTTTAATATTTTTATGAGAAATATTTGATATAAGCTCATCATCTATGCACTTTCCTCTCATAACGCCAATTCTTGAAAGGTCAATTTCCTCTGCACATGTTTCAATTTTTATATCATTTTCTTGACATATTAAAGATAACTCTCTTGCAATATTAAACATTTCTGTCTCGTCAAGTGATTGAAATTGTATTGACTTCATATTTTTTTCACATTTTTTATAAACATCCAGAAAACTTATCACACACTTACTAGTATATTTTGAAAGATTTTTCGCTATTTTTTTAAAAAAATGAATGTGGTCAAAATAATTAAAACCATTTGTGTAAAAGATAGGATCGTACCGCCAAATTATTCTATCAGGTCCAATTTGATCCGATAATGTTTTAAAATTAATGATAGATTTTTCTAATTTCGGAACATTTTTTTCAATTTGATTCCCGTAAGGGTTCAAAGTATATTGAAAATAATAGACATATTCGGACAGTTTTCTTAACTTATCCATCATAGGTTTGGGGTTTTTAGTCCAAAAAACTATGCAATCAACAACCTCTTTGTTAAGCATGATCTTGGATATTTGCTTTCTATTCATAGGATTTCGGACATATAAAAATCCTTCCTTAATCCTATTGAAGAACCAACTGGAATAAAAAGCTGGAATGTCTGTACGTCGGCTAGCGCTAATAATCATTTTATTTTATCCTCGCTTAACCAATGCATGCTCTATTTTCATTAACTTAGGACTGAACATAGGTCCTCTGTTTAGCTGGTTTCTAGTATCACAAAAACCTTCTCCACATCCATTTGGGCATTTTTTAATATATTGGCATCTGTCTGATAAAGATTCCAGTAACGGGCGTATAAAACTTGGACATGAGAATTTAACAAAATGATAAAAGGAGGTAAAGTCTGCCGGAGCTTCGATAAGACCTCCAGATGCTTTTCTATAACCATTTTTTTCAAAAGACGATACTAATTCATTAAATCTATTGCTATCCTGGCCTATATAGTGTGATCTTTGAGACGAAATTAAAAGAATAGAATTACATTTAAAAAATTGCTTTTGTATGGAATAAAAAAAATTATTTGCGACTTCAGAAGGCAACTCAAATAAAGATTTTGGGAATAGAATGATATTTACATCTTCGAATTTTGACAAATCTGATTCTGCAAGGTCTTCAATAAATATATTATATTCTCCAATGGATTGCTTATCCTCCCAATCAACTATATCTATTCCACAATATTTTAGATTTACTTTGTTTCCATTATTCGCAAAGTATGCTCCATAATAATCCAAGCCACAACCTGCCCCAATTGAAAGAACATTCAATTTTTTATTTAGGTTGCGATCAAAAATAAGGTTATATAGGTAATAATATTCTGAGATATATGCATAAGCATATCTAAGTAAATAAAGGCGTTGAATCGCAGTATTATTATAATTTGGCTGATAATTTAAGCTATCAAATCTTAAGTTTTTTAGCTCACAGAGAGATTTCATTTTTGAAATATCTCGATGAAAATTATCAGCTACCAATTTCAAAAAATTGTTTATAAATTCTTCCATATTTTCTTAACCTTGCTAACAGGGTGCGGTTGAGGAGTACGCCCCTTCAGCCAGGGCTTTGCCTATGTAAGGGGCGTTGTCTGTTTCAAACCGCGTTGATGGGCCCCGCTTCGCGTCGTGTTAGTTCTGCTCCTCGCCCGCCTCCATCATGTTTCAAATTTTAGAAAAACTTCAAAAAAA
>JAFDHS010000318.1 GCA_019308655.1 Deltaproteobacteria bacterium | reverse complement strand
CGGCCGGACAGCGATGTGGATATACTGGTGGAGTTCGAGCCGGATGCACAGGTGGGCTTTATAATCCTGGGCCGGATGCAACGAGAACTTTCAGAGCTTCTGCACCGCCCTGTGGACCTGGTGCCAAAAAATGGGCTGAAGCCTGAAATTCGGGAAACCGTACTATCCAGCGCCGAGGTAATCCATGCGGCGTGAGGAACTTTATTTGACTGATATTATACAAGCTGCTGATGCCATCAAGCGTTTTATTGAAGGGATTCAGCTTGAAAACTTTTTTGAGGATGAACTTCGTCAAAGCGCTGTCCTTCAAAAACTAATCATAATTGGTGAGGCCGCCGCTCGATTACCAATGAACTTCAGAGAATCTCATCATGAGATCGAATGGGCTGATATCGTTGGATTTCGTATTTCGTAATATTGCAGTACATGAGTACTTTTCGGTAAACTGGTCTATTGTTTGGGTGACGGCAACACAAGACGTCCCTGATTTGCGGCGAAAAGTTGCCCGTATTATAGATGAAGAATACACGAATGAATGAAGCTGATTCACCAAGCCTATCACCAGCGCTAAACCGCGTCAAAAATGAATTTATTTTTGTGTAGAGTTCGGATTTATCCGCAAACCATCCTTCCATTAGCTTGCGGTTAATCCCCCTATGGGGGTATGCCGGGTGTTACCTTAAGCGTTACGGTAAAAAACATGATATTTACGCCAACCCGAAAACCGGTAAAGGGACTACAGAAGGTAAAGACCTTGAAGAATGTCGTGCTATGCTTCGAGATGCGCTCCATGAAATGGTACTTGCTTACAAAGACCTTGGTAAAAAGATTCCTTTGGGAAATGCTCTGATTGAGCAACTATCAGTTGAGGTTGAACATGTCAGTCAAACGGCGTGATCTTGTTCGATATCTATAAGAGAACAAATATTACTTGCTCAGAGAGGGCAGCAGGCATTCTATTTATTCCAATGGTTCCAAATCTATACCGGTTAAAAGGCATAAACGGTTTGACCGAATAACAGCCAACGAGCTTTGTAAACAGGCTGGTTTGGACCCGAAATTTCAGCCATAAATTCAATTCCCTAATCTACCCGATACTTAAACCGCTCTGCCCGAGTCAAATTCAATTCCATGCGTCATAAAATTGACCTTTCATCATGACCTCAATTTTCCTTCAAAGGTATCTTCTTTAAATAATTACTAAATTAAAGATGATGGAAGATGGCACATTTTTTGCTTAAAGAAGAAAAAGTTCGGGGGAATTATTCCGATAAGCTTATTGATCGCATAAATCTTCCCGTCCCGGCCGGGTTCATCGGTGAAAGGGCCAAATGGCCGAAGCAGTTGAATGAGGAAAAAACTGAAGTATATAAGGGGATTATTGAACAAGATGGTTTGTAACCCAGGAGGCGGAACTATCTGCGCAGCGAATCGCTCGGTTATTGAACAGCGTTGGCCCCATATCCGGAAGCGTATGGAAGAGGCTTCCGGGCCAAAAGAAGTTGTCTTCACGCGGCATACCCCTCAGCCCACTCTCTTTATTGACGGTATCCATTTGAGTAGCGGGTATGATCAGGTTTGTGAAGCCGAGCTGCAGGCCTCCCTGGTTCCCGAAGAAAGTCTCCATGCATGGGTTTACGGTGTCGGGCCCGGGCAAATCCCCCGTGTGCTGTTGGGCCGTCACAGGATAAAAAGGGTTGTGGTCGTGATCATGAACCCCGGTGTGGCCATGCAAAGTTTTAAATATTTTGACCACAGTGATTGGTTGTCGGATTCCAGGGTCGAACTTGTTTTGGGGGAATATGAATCGGACATTCATTTTCCTTTTGCCGCCGTCCCGTCTTGCCTGCAGCTTGCCGCGGAGCCGGCCGCCAGGCTGCGTGATTTGGTCTTTTTAGAACTTGCCACGCCTTTTATCCGAGAAAAACACAGTGCCGAAAACGCTGAGTTGGTTCATCGTCTGGAAGAGAACCTGAAGTATGTTCGTTCCGATGGGGATGCGGTAAAACTCTTCGGGAGCAAAAAAAACAGCACAATAATTGTTGCGGCCGCCGGGCCGACACTAAGTGATCATTACAGGTGGATTGCCGAAAAACAAAAAAACTATCCGTTAATTGCGGTCGATGCGGCACTGAGGCCATTAGTAAATGCCGGTATTTATCCTGATATTATTGTCTCAATTGATGGTAACCCGGCGGTGGCTTCATTTTTTAAAGAAATCGATCTTTCCTTGTTTGAGGGAAAACCACTGGTATATTTTCCAATTGTTCACGAAGACGTCCTGAAGCTTTGGCCCGGCAAACGGTTGACCGCCTATCCGAATCACTCCTTGTATAAAACACTTATCAAGAAACATCCCAGGGGCATTTTGTACTCTTCGGGAAGTGTTCTGCATCCTTGTGTGGATTTAGCGGTCAAAATGGGCGCTTCCAAAATGGTGCTGCTTGGCGCTGATTTCTCATTTCCGGGGAGGCAAAGCCATGTTGCCGGATGCCCGGTCCATTCTGAGAAGAATGGCGGGCCCATGCAGCACTGGGTGCTCAACGGCATAGGCATGCGCGTTGCGACTTCTGCAAATATGCGGGGTTATCTAAGGGACTTGGAAAAGTATATTGACAAACATCCCCGGGTGCGGTTTATCAATGGCAGCAAGGACGGAGCTCATATCCAGGGAACAACCTGTCTGGAGGATTTGAGCATATGATCGAAAAGAT
>JAFDHS010000317.1 GCA_019308655.1 Deltaproteobacteria bacterium | reverse complement strand
GAATTTGAAAACCGACCGACTCTTTGCCAGTCCAAAGGGGGAAGCCTCATGGGTCAGGAAATACGGCCCGGACTATTGGGTCTATCCCAATTGGAAGTTGGATATCCACATGAAAAAAAACGAGCTTCAAAAGGCGGGTTACCGTATGTTTGTTCACCTTCATGAGCCGATGCCCAGGCAGGTGAAGCTGAAAAAAATGGGTCTTCAATAACAGAAAAAGTTAAAAGTGAACTAAAGTTAAGGAGTCATTTCGCTCCGTCTTTATTATAAAAATGGATAGAATTCCTTAACTTTAGTCACTTTAGATCACTTTAGTCACTTCACACTTTTGTGCCTAATGAGGAAAGTGGCCTTTAAAGGCGCTGTTAACCAGAAAATGTCCCCAGATGCTGGCGGCATAACCCAGCGCAATGACCGGTGTCCATTTGAGATGGCTGAAAAATGTATACTTGCCCTGGGATTGACCCATAAGGGCAACTCCTGCCGCAGAGCCGACGGACAACAAGGACCCTCCGACACCGGCTGTGAGTGTCACCAGCAGCCACTGGAACTGATCCATCGGCGGATTCATGGTTAAAATGGCAAACATGACCGGGATATTATCGACGATGGCTGAAAGAATTCCGGCGGCTATATTGGCCCAGCTATTCCCTATCCCGCCATAGGTGGCTGTGGAAAGCAATTCCAGGTAACCGATGTAACCGAGTCCGCCCACGCAGAAGATAACGCCGAAGAAAAAGAGCAGGGTGTCCCATTCCGCATTGCCGATTTTCTTGAAGATATTGAAATAATACCCCTCAAATTCATCGCGTCCGGTCTTTTTGAGGAAATAACTGAATATGAACAGGTAAGAGAGGCCGGTCATCATTCCCATAAAAGGGGGCAGGTGCAAAAACTGTTTAAAACTGACGGCCGTAACAATGGTCAACAGGAAAAACAGGCAAATACGTTTGGCACCGCGTTTCATTTTTACCCGTTCCTCTCCCTCTTTTTTGGTCGGTGACAATTTGGGCACGGCAAAATGCATGACAATAGCAGGGACAAGGTAATTGAGGACTGAAGGGATAAAAAGATGGAAGAAGTTGAAAAAGGTTTCTTTACCGGCCTGCCAGACCATCAATGTTGTAATATCACCAAAGGGACTGAAAGCGCCTCCTGCATTTGCCGCAATAACAATGTTTATAAAACTGAGACTGACAAATTTGGGATTGTCTCCGCCTACGGCCATAACGACGGCACCCATCAACAATGCGGTGGTCAGGTTGTCCGCGATGGGAGATATGAAAAAAGCCAGTATGCCGGTAATCCAGAATACTTTCCGGTAATTGAAGCCTTTGTGCACCAGCCATGAACGCAAGGCCTCGAATACGTCTCGTTCCGTCATGGAATTGATGTAGGTCATGGCCACCAACAGGAACATAAGTAATTCGGCATATTCTTTGATGTTGTGATCAAGGGACGCATGCAGTTCTTCGACGGGGACGCCCTTTTGACGGGCAATGATCCCTACCATTACCCATATGACCCCTGCGGCGAGGACAACGGGTTTTGATTTACGCAGATGGCTGAACTCTTCCGTCATGACGAAAAGATAGGCAACGATGAAAAAAATCACGCAGAAAATGCCGATAAATGAAGAGGTGTAGCCGAGTGTGTGTGATGTGGAGGCTGCTTCAGACGCCCAAAGCTGACCCGGTAAAAAAACTGTTAACAGCACGAGTAGAGCATTTTTTAACAATAGTTTCATAAAAATTCTCCTTTGGTTGATATCCTTAAAGACATCGGTGTTTTTTTTAAACCGATGATCTGTATGCCAGTCATGCATAAAGAACATAAAAGAGAACAAAAGTGTGAAGTGCCTAAAGTGATTTAAAGTGCCTAAAGTTGAGGTATTCTGTCAATTTATATACTATTTCCAATAGAGGTAAATATTGCAAGCAATTCACTGCATTCATTATATTCGGTTTTTACTTTTTCCCAGGATAGCCAGTTTGTTTCTACAATTACTTCTATCCAGTATTGAGTTTCACTTGCCTCGCTCTCACAGATCTTAATCTTATTTTTAAAATCAGCTCTACTTCTGGCCCTGTTAGCTTCACGATAGTTTGCACCAATCGACGTGCCGGATTTTGTAATTTGATTCTTGATAACCCTACCTTCCGGTGTATTGGGTAAAACTGTTGATAACCGGATTACATGAACAGCAAATTTTTTAGTATGCTTTTCAAGCTTTTGGGAGAACTCCTTATTGTCCATTTCTAAGATTGACTGCGCTGAAAGCGCACTCCTAAACTTTAGCTCACTTCAAACTTTAGCTCACTTTAGGCACTTTTATGCTTCTGCCTCTAAAACAGCTCCTGGGACACAATAAAACTTTTTGCCGGCGCCTTTGGCCACGACGGAAAATACCAGTTCATCTTGTCCGTCATTGTCATGATCTCCTATGGTATAATCGCTGATATAGCCGGAAATTTTTGATGTTTTCCATTTTGTCTGCAATCCGATGTTATCCCATGTGAGCAGTTCAATATGACCGCTTTTGTATCTTCTGAAGCGTTGAAACAGCCGACCGGCAATTTCTTCATTTTTGACGGCTATCACATCGTTTTTCCCATCCTTATCCAGGTCGGTGACATATAGACGCTGTTTCAGGTAGTAATGTTCCATCTTTTTTTTATCGGTTTCCGAAGGGTATTCAAGGTAGGTAGAGCTGCCGCCGTATGGATCGGTACCTGTCCATTCCTCTTCTCCATTGCGGGCCAGTATCCGTATTCGATCTTTTTTTGTAAAAGCGACAATCATCTCCCTGCCGTTGTTCAGGACATCTCCGTATGCAAAACCGTAAATGTTTATCCCTTTGGGCAGAATCTGCCGCTCTGCCGGGGCATAAATGCCGCTTTCCCATTTCATTTCAAATACATTTCCGAAAAAGAGATTGCGGTCTCTCCCCCCTTTTTGTCCCAGCAGGATATCGCCGCGGTCCGGGGTGTTCAATACACGGAAGAACCAGTTTAAGTCTTTTGAAATTTTTGTAAATCCCGATCCGTCCCATTCCAGTACAAAGGATTTGAGCCTGCGGGTTTTTTTGTGAAGACTGGTG
>JAFDHS010000316.1 GCA_019308655.1 Deltaproteobacteria bacterium | reverse complement strand
GTGTTTTAAATGAAATAAACGATCCCTCAATTTTAAAAAGCCTGCATAAAAAAGCGGTAACAGTAACGTCTCTCGATGAATTTAAAGCGTTCCTTGATTTAATCATGAAATAGCCTGAAATTTTAGTTTGGAGTCGCACCATTCTAATAAGGAGGGGGGAATGGGGTCAAGAGGAACAGGGTCAAACCTTGACAATTAACACAATATGTTCTGAAAAATGCTCTTTTAAAGCTAAATCTTCTTTCATTATCCATTAAGTTTGTTCTTGCGGATACACAAAGATTTTGCGTACATTAGTTTGAAATGTTGAGATGTGAGATATTTCCTCGTTCCCATACTCCTGCGTGGGAATGCATACCACAGATGATTTTGTTCAGACACGAATTACGGAGATAAGGCATGACGGAAAATACAAGCCTTGATGAAAAAAGAACGTGTGAATGGTGCGAAAAATCAATGTCCGGGCAGGTCGTAAAATGTCCCCATTGTAAAAAATGGCGAAAAGATCTGGCCAATCTGCGTGTCCCTTTTTATTGCTGGTCGGGCCTTGCCGTTTTTCCCTTTTTGCTATTGTATTCAGGAATAATAAAAGGATGGTGGATCCAAGCGGAAACCCTGTCCATATATAAATTCTCGATTAAAATTTTCTTCACTTCCTTTTCGGGAATCGTCGTTACCACAAGTTTTATCATCACCAGTATCATGTGGTGGCGCTACTATGCAAAGATAAGCCGTAAGATCGGATCGTGGAGCTGGTTTTGATTATTATTTTGTTCTTAAAAAAGGAGGGAATGACCGGTGAAACAGATGATATTAGCAGCATTTGATGAGTCTGAAAATGCGATGAGAGCGGTTCAATACATTGCCGATTCCTACACACCTGAAAACAAGGTTACCTTGTTTAGCGTGATTCCGGATGCCGCCGCCCTTTTCGAAATGAGTACGGTTCCTTTAAACCCTTATTTTTTATCACATCAGCAAACGTTCTTCACGGAAATGGAAAAGCAAAAACGGGAGAACCTGAACAAGGCCGTTGAAAAAGCCAAAGCGCTTTTACTTAAAGCGGGTTTTAAGGAGAAAAATATCGCTGTAAAGATAGAAATCGAAAACATTGGTGTAGCAAACGATATCGTAAAAGAAGCTGAATCCGGTTATGACATCATCGTGATGGGAAGAAGGGGACTGTCTTCCATTAAGGAATTTTTATTGGGAAGCGTTTCTCAAAAAGTGATCCACCTGGCAAAAGACATATCGGTTCTGATTGTGAATTAATCTTAAATGCAGAAAATGATGAAATAGAGGAATCGGTATGCGGTTTTATAAATATCACGGTCTGGGAAATGACTACATTGTCCTTGATCCTGCTGATATCGGCAGTCTGCTTACGGAATCTCAGATTCAGTTGATATGCCATCGTAATTACGGCATCGGCTCTGACGGTATCCTTTTCGGCCCCCTTGAAACCTCGACATGCGATTTTGCCGTCCGCATCTTTAATCCCGATGGCAGCGAAGCAGAAAAAAGCGGCAATGGTTTACGCATTTTCTCACGGTACCTCTGGGACAAAGGGTTGGTCCGGGAAAAACCCTTCACGGTTTTTACCCAAGGAGGAAAAGTCCGTTGCCGCCTTGATGACAAGGGCCGTTCCATATCGGTAGAAATGGGAAAAGTTAGTTTTGAAAGCGACATGATACCTGTAAAAGGCCCGCTTCGTGAAGTATTGAATGAAAAAATCGTTCTTGATGGCGAGGAACTGATTTTTTGCGGCGTCACGGTAGGCAATCCACACTGTGTAATACTTCGTGATGAGATTTCCCCGGAAGAGACTAAAAAATGGGGCTCTGTAATCGAAAATGATCCTCGTTTCCCCAACCGGACGAATGTACAGTTTATGAAAATCATAGACCGGTCAAATATCCGGTTGGAGATCTGGGAACGCGGCGCAGGGTATACCCTGGCATCGGGAAGCAGCAGCAGTGCCGCGGCAGCTGTGGCATTCCGGCTGGGTTTGTGCGATTCTCAAGTATTGGTTCATATGCCTGGTGGCGAGCTTGAGATCAGCATCTCTGAAGACTACTCGATTTCATTGACCGGCCCAGTAACAAAAATCGCCGAGGGGACCCTCTCTCCTGAAATGTTCAGCCATGTCCTGTAAACTTATCGAATCGATCTACCTGCCTGGCAATGATTTCCACATACCTGCCATAGCTGAACAAGCGATTGCGCTTCTGGGCGGTGGGTGCGGTTCGTCTCATAAAAACTGAAAAATCTAAGCCGCATCGCAATATTTTTCCTGTTATATAGTCTACCGACTTTGAAACCTAACACTTTTTGAAAGATCTTACTTCTGGTGGGCAGTGCCCACCCTACATTTTACAACATTGATAACCGTAGGGTGGGCATTGCCCACCAGAATTTGCCGAAGTTAAGAATTAAGTGCCAAAAGTTAAGGTTTTGTATCCGATAACTATAGTATTACGATACTGAAACCAATCATTTGGAAATGTTTAAAAATTTCATAGTCAATAGATTTGATGAAGATTCCACAAATCAGAATGTAAATTTTCAATGTCATAATACTATAATCTCATTATCATCTATTCCGGGATAAAATCTCATCTGCCGGGATTTTTTCCCATGAAATTAATCAACTTACCCTATATACAAAACAAACAGGAATCGTATAAGTAATAAGAGTGGGGAAATTTAGTTACGGCTTCGCACATTCCGGACCGATTAAAAGGGGTCAAATAACCACATAACTCCCTGATATATTTAATCAATTTTTTTAAACAGGAGTTTTTAATCATGAAAGAAAAACCCCATTCCATGCACAAATCAACGAAAGCAATTCATGCCGGCAGTTTAAAAGAGTCCGTTTTTGGAGAAGTTTCCGTTCCAATTTTCCAAAGTTCTACATTTTCCTTTCCGACTGCTGAAGAAGGCGCTGCCCGTTTTTCCGGAGAGAAAGCCGGTTATATTTATACTCGCATGGGTAATCCCACGGTAAACGCACTGGAAGATAACATTTCCGCCTTGGAAAACGGCTTTGGGGGAATGGCTACAGCCACAGGTATGGCAGCAATCACCACCGTTTTTCTGGCACTGCTTAATCAAAAAACCCATATCGTTGCATCGGATCCTGTTTACGGCCCTACTCATGTGGTATTGGAAAAGGCATTCTCACGATTTGGTGTTGAATCTTCGTTTGTAGATACTTCGAATCCAAACAACATCAAACAGGTACTACGGTCCGATACTCGAATGGTTTTTATTGAAACACCGGCAAACCCGACAATGAGTATCAGCGATATTCAAGGGGCTGCTGATATTGCCCACGAGCATGGTGCACTCTTAGTAGTGGATAATACCTTTGCCAGTCCTTATTTACAGCGCCCATTTGAACATGGGGCGGATATTGTGGTACACAGCTTGACTAAATTCATCAACGGACACA
>JAFDHS010000315.1 GCA_019308655.1 Deltaproteobacteria bacterium | reverse complement strand
ACGGCGTTGAAGTGGGGGATACCGGCCGAGCGGAATCCTTTAAACAGGGGCGTCTGGGTCGGCGGCAACAAACTGGGAAGCATCGGCATAACCGTCCGCCGGGGGATCTCTTTTCACGGCTTTGCGCTGAATGTCAATCTTTCCTTGGAACCGTTTACGTGGATACGGCCCTGCGGCCTTCAGGACGTGGCCGTGACATCCATGAAACAGGAGATTTCACAAAAAGTACCCATGAACCAGGTCCGCGAGTGCGTAAAACGTAACATCGAATCGGTTTTGGGAATTGAACTTGCCATGATCTCCCTTTCGGCAGTGCAGATGTTTTTGGGGAAATAAATTCTTATTTTGAGCTTATTAAGGTTGGTTCTTTTTGCAAAATGATAAAGAAAATCCCAAATGACAAATTCCAAATAACAAATAAATTCCAATGAACAAAATTCAAAATTCCAAACAACTAACCAAAGATATTTGAGATTTTCATGGAGTTTGGATATTGTATTTTGAAATTTATTTGAGATTTGATGCTTGAGATTTGTGATTTTAATTTGTTTTTTACCTTCGTGAATCTTCGTGTTCTTCGTGGTGAATAAAACGGCCCAAATTATGGTCAAACCCTAATATTCAAAACACTCGGGAGGAATATGACCCAACATCAAAAACCAAAAACATATGCCCGCAAACCGCCATGGCTCAAAAAGCGCCTGGCTACGGGACCCGTATATGAAAGGGTTAGATCCCTGGTGGAGAAAACCAACCTTCACACCGTATGCCAGGAAGCCCAATGCCCCAATATATGGGAGTGTTTTTCCAACCAGACCGCAACCTTCCTGATTATGGGGTCAAAATGCACGCGTAACTGCAGGTTCTGTGCCATCGGCCACAAACCAACAGGCCCTCCTGATCCCGAAGAACCGGTTAGGGTGGCCGAAGCCGCACAAACCATGCAATTGCGCTATGTGGTCATCACCTCCGTTACCCGGGACGACCTCCCTGACGGCGGAGCTGTTTTTTTCGCCCGAACCATTAAGGAGATCCGCAAAAGAATGCCCGATACACGCATTGAGGTTCTGATCCCTGATTTTCAGGGCAATGCAGATGCGCTGTTGATGGTAGTGACGGCCCGGTCCGATGTTTTGAACCATAACATTGAAACCGTCCAACGCCTTTATCCTTCGGTCCGACCGGAGGCTTTTTACCGGCGATCCCTTGAACTCTTAAGGCAGGCCAAAGCGTTTGACCCGACCATTATCACCAAGTCAGGCCTGATGCTCGGACTGGGAGAGTCTTCCGAAGAAATCCGCAAAACCCTTCAGGATCTTCTTGACACGGGCTGCAACATCCTGACCCTGGGCCAGTACCTTCAGCCTACCACAGAACACCTGCCGGTTGAACGCTTTGTTCCTCCCGAAGAATTTGACAAGTGGCGGGAAACCGCCCTTGAAATGGGTTTTTCCCAAGTCGCCAGCGGGCCGTTTGTGCGCAGTTCCTACCATGCAAAAGATCTTTATGAGGCTGTAAAAAACCGGCAAATTTAAACATGAAGAATAAGCCATGAAAGTCAAATACTTTTCTGACACAGACACGGCTCACATTGAATTCACTGATAACAAAGTTTATGAAACCAAAGAAATCAGTGAAAATATTTATGTGGACTTGGATAAGGATGGTAATTTGGTTAGTATGACCATTGAGCATGCTAAAACTAACGCAAAATTATGGGAATTTTCATTTCAAGAAATGGGATCTCAAGCAGCTTCAATTTAGCCGAACCATTGTATGCCCCTGATCCCCAAAGCCGCGGTGCCTTTTCCTTTTTTCGAATTTTGGTGTCGAAATAGACCTTTTAAGAGCCGACTTCTCCAATATGAGAATCTTAAAAGGCCATTTTGGCTCCCCAAAAGTACCGCCTAAGCACTAAAAAAAGGGTCTTTTTAAAGTATTTTTTCCAATAAATTAGTAAATTATTTGGGTCCGGCCCCCGACCCCATTGTGTGATTTATTAAAAAGGATTTTATAATTAAAAGACTGGTATAGAAATGACAGCAATTACACGGATTGTTGATTGGATAAATGAAGATGGCCGTCCAACTTGGCGGAGGCATACTATTAGGTTGCTTCTTGAAGGATACAAATTAGAGGAGATCCACTATGATCTTCTTTATAACATCGCAAGGAAAGAAGCTGGTTTTAATGAGGAATTGCCTCTTTTTGATTCGTACGCTGAGTTAGTTTCTTCTGATGGTTTTGAAATGGAAGAAGAGCCTGTTTTTCTGTTAAAACTTGGCCCAGTAAATAATATTTCATCTTTGAGAGATGAA
>JAFDHS010000314.1 GCA_019308655.1 Deltaproteobacteria bacterium | reverse complement strand
AAACCTGGATGAAATTTTACTCGGATTGAAGGAAGAAATTATTTCTCTTTTTGAAGCAGAAAGGCTTACCATTTATGTCGTAGACAAGAAAAAACGGAAGCTTGTATCCAAGTATAAATCAGGACAAGAGGTAACGGAAATAAATACCCCGATATCGCCATCCAGTATATCCGGGTATGTTTCTCTTAAACAGACAGTTGTCAACATTAAAAATGTTTATGACAAAGATGAACTCTCTTCAATTGATCCCGCCCTGAAATTCGACGAAAGCTGGGATAAAAAGACCGGCTTTACCACAAGACAGGTCTTGGCATTTCCGATCATCTACAAGAAATTTCTGCTGGGTGTCATTCAGTTAATTAATCGGAAAAACGGAGGGGGATTTTCGAAAAACGATGAAGAGTATCTCAAAGAACTTGCCGAGATAATAGGTATTGCCCTTTATAACCAAAAAAGGATGAAAAACTCCAAACCGGGCAAATTTGATTATCTCCTGTCAAATCATATTATAACTGAAAAAGAGCTCAATAAAGCCGTAGCGGATGCAAGGAAGAAAAAAGAACCGGTTGAATCGGTGTTGATAAACGATTTTAATGTTTCCAAAAAGGATATCGGCGATTCTCTCAGTCTGCATTATAATACGCCTTTTATAGCATATTATAAAAATATACCCATACCTACCGAACTCCTTGTCGGCTTGAAAGTTTCTTTTCTGCGTAATAATTTCTGGGTTCCTTTGCGTGTTGAAGATGATACCATTGTAATCGCCATAGACAACCCTCACGATATAAAGAAGCTTGATGAAATCACGTCTCTGTTTCCAGGGAAAAAGCTTAGGTTTTGTGTATGTTTGAAAAAAGATATTCTTGATTTTATTAATCTTTTTATGCAGGATGAAAAAGATATCTGCTCCATTGATCAGATTCTTTCCCAACTTCAGGACGAAGAAGAGACAGAAGAGATAGAAGAAGCCGAATCTTCTTTAGATGAGAAAAGCAGTGCTGTTGTCCAGCTGGTAAACAAGATGATTCTTGATGCATATGACCGGGGAGCATCTGATATACATATCGAGCCTTATCCCGGAAAGCAGAATACCCGGATCCGAATAAGAGTGGATGGCCATTGTACTTTATATCAGACCATTCCATACCACTATAGAAATGCAGTTGTCTCCCGTATTAAGATTATGTCGGAGCTTGATATAGCGGAACGCCGAAAACCCCAGGACGGCAAGATAAAATTTAAAAAATATGGCGGCAAGGATATTGAGCTCAGGGTTGCCACCGTACCGACCCAGGGCGGTATGGAAGATGTGGTCATGCGAATCCTTGCAGCGGGTAAACCGATTAGTCTTGATAAAATGGGATTTTCAAAAAATAATTATAAGAATTTTATCAGCGCTGTTACCAAGCCCTACGGTATTATATTTGTGTGCGGTCCAACCGGTTCCGGTAAAACGACCACGCTTCATTCGGCATTAAGATATATCAATAAAACAGAAACCAAAATATGGACCGCTGAAGATCCGGTAGAGATTACCCAGGAGGGCTTGAGGCAGGTTCAGGTAAAACCCATGATAGGGTTTGATTTTGCTGCTGCAATGCGTGCCTTCTTAAGAGCTGATCCCGATGTTATAATGGTTGGTGAGATGCGTGACAAAGAAACAACCCAGATAGGCATTGAAGCCTCTTTGACAGGTCATCTGGTTTTTTCAACCCTCCATACGAACAGTGCAGCTGAAAGTATTACCAGGCTTCTTGATATGGGAATGGACCCTTTTAACTTTGCCGATGCTATTTTGTGTATTCTTGCTCAGCGTCTGGTTCGAACACTTTGTCCACAATGTAAAGAGGTTTACCATCCGTCAAAAGAAGAATATGATGAACTGGTAAGAGCATATGGTCGGGAAGATTTTAAACGGCATTTAAATATTTCATACTCGGATAATTTGACCTTGTACAGGCCTAATGGGTGTGATGCGTGCAATAATACGGGATACAGGGGCAGAATGGGTATCCATGAACTGCTAATGGGATCTGACGGAATAAAAAAAATGATCCAGAACAAGGCAAGGATGGAGGAAATCAGGAATCTGGCTATGCAGGAGGGCATGACCACGCTTAAGCAGGATGGCATAGAAAAGATTTTTGAAGGCAATTCCGATCTTCTTCAGGTAAGAAAGGTTTGTATTAAATAAATTCAATTATTTTTTTTTGCAGCTTCAATAAATTTTTTAAGTTGTTTTTGGTAATAGATCCGGTCTTCAGCAGCCAGGTCAAGGGCACGTTTTCCTGTTTCCATGGCCTTATTATGATTTCCAACAGCATAATA
>JAFDHS010000313.1 GCA_019308655.1 Deltaproteobacteria bacterium | reverse complement strand
ATACTGAATCAGCTATCAACGACGAGGGAAGACTTAACATACCTAAGCCTAAAGCATAATATCCGATAATCGAAGGTTCAAAAAAGAATGACATAACAAGAACCGGCATTTGTTGAGAAGCCGTGTTCAAGAGACCTGTCCAGCTGGAATAAATAGGAAATTTTCGATATCTTGACGCCGCCTGTTTAATTCTTTCAAGACTGAAATGACTATTTATAAAAATTGCTTTATCTTGCCATACCTGAAAAAACTGGAGGATATTCGAAGCCAATTGGCCGGCAATATTGGCAAAAATCAGCAATCCGCCACTAGCGGGACCGAGAATACCGCCACCCAGCTTTATTCCCTGTGTAGTAATCGACATAGCCACCCTGGCAACTGCGTTGCGGCCGAACGCATTCCTGCGAGAATTCCAGTAATTCAGTATGAGGTTGGCCCCCAACAAAAAGACCATGAATGGTAGCCAGTTGATATAAAAGGAAAATGAAGTCTGTTTGACGAGGTTTACAATAAACGTCTTTCCAGACATAATAACCACAGCAACAACAAAACTAACAGCAAAAACTGCAAGAAAAGAAACAAATAGTACCGATACTGCCTCGTCGTCTTTTTGTGGTATGACAATGGCAAGTTCGTATTTCAGGCAGGCTACCACCCCGATTATCGAGGAAATCGACATAAACAATGCCGCTTCACCGAAGGCATCTGCAGTATAAAGCCTAGTTAATATCGGTGTTATCAGAAACCCAATTGCCTGAGCGAGCACAGTCCCTGACATCAATTTAAAAATGTTCGCAATAAAGCCATTCTGCTTTAACGCGGCAAAAAGGGAATGGATCAACAGTTTATAATCCTCAGGGGAAAATCTCGGTTTTACTAAATGAAACCGAGATATATTCAATTATCAACGTGCTTAACTTATTGAAAACGGCTTAAGTATTTGCGTAACTTGTGCCGAGCAGGACATGAATTATTCTGTTATGGCACAAGAAAAGAGGTTGACCAAAAATAGTAATGGCTGAAATCTGTTTCACCAGTTGGCGTAACTATAATATATAAATTATACAAACCATGCAGCAATGCAGCAACCGGAATGTTACCGAAAAGTGATTCATCGATATCGTTAGAAACGTTAGTTTTCCATGGTGGGAGGCCAGTTTCTAGCGGCTGAAAATTATTGTTATTATCAATCACAAAAACTTTGCCAGGCTCAACTGCATCCGCCTGTAATGCAAGATATACATCAACTCCTTCTGAAAAGGCGGGAAGTCCAATTTGAAGGTTCATATTACCGGATGACAGATTCCCGATGGCAAATGGTTTCGAATTAGCAGGACCGCACTGTTTAACTGGATATTCCACTGGCTCATAATTCCATGCATACTGTCCAGCAGGAACCGGCGCGCATTGCAGTGCAAGCCCCTCACTGACGGTAACGACAGGGATTCCAGAAGCATTAATATAGGAAGCAAGCTGTTCAAATTTATCCTTAGACCATCCATAGGGATCAGTAAAACTATCATCATTATAAATTGCGTGAAATGTCATAATAATCCACGCGTCTTCTGCGATTGCCTCATCTATAACACTTGTCAGATCCTCAACCGAATTATCCTTTTTAGTAGATCGCATGCGCGTTAGTCTAACAGGAAACTCGGTAACCGGCAGCGGAAGAATGTTATAATTTTGCTCATAGGGTCTGGAACCAACAATAGAGTTGTAGATAGGGCTGATAAATTCCATAAGAGAATCATCAAAATCCCCATAGGGTGCGACAAAGCTACTTACATTTAGACCTTGAGAGACCAAATCAGAGTATGATTGCTGTATTTCACGTTGAGCGGAACCAACACGTATCTCATGATTCTCAGGATTACCATTATCACTCAAATGAATATACACATAGTTATTATCATTATCAAAATAATACCCCTGTGTAGCGGTATCCACATCATTTACAGAAGTTTTTTTGCCCCAGAAACGTTCACCCTCAAGATACACAAGAGCCAAATCATTATATTCATATTGGACCCTATAGGTATTTTCATAACCAGGTACCTTTTCCCAACCATTAAGAATTCCATCATCATACGTCCTCGGCAACTGCGTGGTTCTTCTATGGCTGACTGAATGTGAACCAATTTCCCATCTGTTTTCCTGCATTTCCCTAAACTGATCTGCATGAATATAAGTATCATAATAATCAGCCACCCGCTCTGAGATAGCGTACGCTACACCTGGTTGATTGTATTTTTTCATAACCGGATAGGCATTGTTATATATATAGCAGGAACCGTCATCAAATGTATACGTCAGCATTGCCGCTTCAGGTTGCAAAA
>JAFDHS010000312.1 GCA_019308655.1 Deltaproteobacteria bacterium | reverse complement strand
TTTTTTTATTTTAACTCCTGGGCCGAGAAGTCCCCTTCCGAATCTTTGATTCGGTGGGGGTAGTTGACTAATTTTGCGGACGATATACAAAATTTTCCTCCTTATTGGAATGGGAAGGATTTTTTAAAATTGTCTATGGTAATTTTTTATATGCATTGATGTCAACAGAGAAAAGACTTGACGGATTTTGGATGGTAGGACTAATGAAGTGCAGGCTAAAATCAAAACAATCAATTTTCAGGATCAAAAATGACACTTCAGGAAAAAGAATTTATTACCACATGGAATGATCGGTTTTCTCAAGATGTTCAGATTCAGGTTTTTCTTACAAAAGATAAGCGCAGTGAGGAATTGCGTCAATTTTGCAGAGACTTGTCCCGCTTTGCTCCGAAAATAACCGTTCTGGAAAAAAAGGATACGGACATCCAAACGCCGTTTATTCAAGTCGGTCAAAGAATTTTTTATCATGCACTTCCTCTGGGAAAAGAGCTGGAACCTTTTCTGGAAGCCATTTGTCTGTCCGATCAAAAAAACGTATCGTTTGACAAATCCATTTACGATCAGGTCAATTCCATCAAAATTTCTGCGTCGCTCAAACTGTACGTTGCCGAACAATGTCCTTTTTGTCCCAAAATGGTACGGGATTTATTGCCTCTGACTGTTATCAATGAATTCATAAGCCTTAGGATAATCGACGGCACTTTTTTCCCGGAGCCGGCGGAAACAGATGGTATCCGGTCCGTTCCCACGCTTTTGCTGGGGGAATCCTTTCGATGGAGCGGCCTGACCCCGATCCAGGAAATCATTGAGATACTTGCAAATCAAGATTCGTCCCGGATCGGTGCTTCTTCCATCGAAAACATGTTGCAGGAGGGAAACGCCGCTCATATCGGCCAAATGATGCTGGATGCCCAAAAAATATTTCCGGCATTTCTCGATGTGCTGGTTCATGAAAAATGGCCCCTTCGCTTAGGGGCAATGGTAGCTATGGAAGAAATCATTGAACACGATATTCAACTGGCTGCCCAAGTTATTGAACCGCTTTGGGAACGTTTTCACGATATAGACGATCAGGCCAAAGGGGATGTTCTTTATATTTTTGGAGAATGTGGAGATGATAAAATCTTAGCCGCGCTTGAAAGCGTTTTAACCGGTCCATACAACAGTGAAATCAAGGAAGCCGCAAAAGAAGCCATAACAAGCATTCAGCAAAGAATGGGGAATAAATGACCGATTTCAAAGACAAAGCCAATCTGATCTGGGATGTAGCCGATCTGCTTCGCGGCGATTACAAACAATCCGATTACGGCAAGATTATTTTACCCATGACTATTTTACGCCGTCTGGATTGTGTGCTGCAACCCACCAGGCAAAACGTATTGGACTATCTTTCCAAAGTTGAAAAGCTGTCCGATAATGCCAAAGACTTAACTTTAAACAAGATTGCCGGGTTTAATTTCCATAACCACAGCCAGTTTGATTTTGCGAAACTAAAAGCCGATCCCAATCATGTTGCGGCCAATTTACGCAACTTCATCAACGGCTTTTCCGTAAGTGCCAGAGAGATTATTGAATATTTTGATTTTGACAAACAGATTGAAAGAATGGACGACCCCAAAGCGGACATTCTGTTTCAGGTGGTGAAAAGGTTTGCGGAAATAGACCTCTCGGGTATGGACGCTATGGAAATGGGCTATGTGTTTGAAGACCTGATCCGCCGTTTTTCAGAGCAATCCAACGAAACTGCAGGCGAACATTTTACTCCCAGAGAAGTGATCAAACTCATGGTCAATGTGTTGTTCAATGCCGACAACGAATCACTGACCCAGGCAGGCATTGTGAGGACACTTTATGACCCCGCTTGCGGCACAGGTGGAATGCTGTCCGTTGGTGAAATGCACCTGAAAGCATTTAACACACAAGCAAAGCTGGAAGTTTTCGGCCAGGAAATCAACCCTGAATCCTACGCCATCTGTAAATCGGACATGCTCATCAAAGGGCAGAATCCAGCCAATGTAAAATTTGGCAATACCTTTACGGTGGATGGTTTCAGCCATGAAAAGTTTGATTATATGCTCTCCAACCCGCCCTTTGGGGTGGACTGGAAGAAAGCCGCCAAAATAATCAAAGATGAGCACAAAAATATCGGTTATGCCGGTCGTTTCGGGGCGGGACTGCCGAGAATCAACGACGGCTCTCTCTTGTTTTTGCAGCATATGATTTCAAAAATGGGTGGTGCTTAAGACGTAGTGGTGAATTCTTCTGGACACTCCGCCGAATCAGTATTATTAAGAATCGAATCAACGATTTTAGAGGAGGAGAAAAATGAACTGTCCGGCATGCAA
>JAFDHS010000311.1 GCA_019308655.1 Deltaproteobacteria bacterium | reverse complement strand
CCGGTAAACTCATCGACAATGATCACCTCACCATCTTTGACAATGTAATCGACATCACGTTTAAAAAGGGTATGCGCCTTAAGCGCCTGGTTGGTGTGATGAAGAAGTTCAATACATTTGGGGTCGTAGAGATTGTCTACTTTCAAGGCATTTTCGGCTTTTGCAACCCCTTCCTCCGTCAGCACCGCAGCCCTGGCCTTTTCGTCAATGGTATAATCCGTGTCCCGAATCATCCTGGGGATGATGGCATCGGCCTGATAGTACAGGTTGGTCGATTTTTCGGCAGGACCGGATATGATAAGCGGGGTCCTTGCCTCATCAATCAAGATACTGTCCACTTCGTCAACAATGGCAAAATTGAGTTCGCCCTGGACAACGGATTCCTTGTAAAACTTCATATTGTCTCTTAAGTAGTCAAAGCCGAACTCATTATTTGTTCCATAGGTAATATCGGCACTATATGCCTTTTCCCGCTCCTCATCGTCCATCCCATGTATGACCGTGCCGACGGTCAAGCCGAGAAAATTATAAATCTTTCCCATCCATTCCGAATCACGGGTCGCCAGGTAGTCATTCACCGTGATGATATGAACGCCCTTACCGGTAAGGGCGTTTAAATAGGCCGGAAGGGTAGAGACCAGGGTCTTTCCTTCCCCGGTTTTCATTTCGGCAATCTTACCTTGATGAAGAATAATACCGCCGATGAGCTGAACATCAAAATGCCGCATTTCAAGAACACGCACAGAGGCTTCCCTTACGGTTGCAAAGGCTTCGGGCAGTAAATCATCAAGGGATTCGCCATTTTCAAGACGATCTTTAAACAAAGCGGTCCGGGCCATAAGCTGCTCATCACTCATGGCCCGAAACTCAGGTTCCATGGCATTAATTTTTTCAATAACAGGATTGAATTTCTTTAATTCCCGTTCGTTTTTACTTCCAAAAAATTTAGTCAAAAAATTCATACTCATTATATATTATATTCCTCCCGGATATGATTTCATATAAATTTTCAAATTGAATAATGTTTAAAACCGAGACAAGTTCAGCGCTCCCAAATAGAGAACAGGTGGAGATAAGAAAGACTAAAAGTGCAAAGGCGGATCTAACAAATTAAATATAATAACTATTTAAATTAATTCAATATATATTTTTAAGAATTTATATACTTGAGTTTTCAAAAAGTAAGGAATCGAAGTAAAAAAGTGTGAGAGCGAGGGCAAATTTGAACCACTCTCACGGTTTTGCAGCGGATTCATCAGTTTTTTTTGCCCCGTTTCTTAAACAGGGAAAGGAAGATGATTAAGCCCCTTTGTTTCATCAAGTCCCAGCATAATATTCATATTTTGAATCGCCTGGCCTGAGGCTCCCTTTACCAGGTTATCAATGACCGACATCAAGATCAGACGGTTGTTCTTTTCATCTATTTTAAATCCGATATCACAATAATTGCTTCCCCGGACATTGCCGGTATCAGGCAGGGTGTCATCCGGGCAAATACGGACAAAAGGACGATTGGAATAAAAAGAGGTCATACAACTGCGTATATCCTCCGGATCGGCATCCCTGGCAAGGCTTGCATAAATCGTTGTCTCCATCCCCCTGGTCATGGGGACAAGATGCGGAACAAATGTTATGGCTACCGGTTCTCCTGCTTCAAGGCTCAATACTTCTTCCATCTCAGGACAGTGCCGGTGTGCGGCTGCTTTGTATGGCTTTAAAGACTCGTTGGCCTCACAAAAATGTGATACCAGTGAAAGGGACCTGCCTGCACCGCTAACCCCTGTTTTTGAATCCGCAATGATTGTATTGACCTCCAAAAAACGTTCTTTCAAAAGCGGTACCAAGGGCAGAAGAACGGTTGTGGGGAAACATCCCGGATTACCTGTCAGGTCGGCGGATTTTATCCGGTCTGAATAGACTTCACAAAGACCATATACGGCTTTTTCAAGTAAATCCTTTGCCGTATGGGGCTGGTAATACGCTTCATATTTTGAAGCATCGCTGAACCTGAAATCAGCAGAAAGGTCGATCACCCGCTTACCCCGTTTGATAAGTTCAGGTACAAATTCCATCGGAACTTTATGAGGAAGCGCCATAAAAACAAGATCAACCTTTTCGCATCGGGATGACCCGAGAGTATTCTAACAAGTTCGGCCCCTGTATATCCTGTTGAGCCCACAATACCGACCCTGGTCATATCGCCTCCTTTTCAAAACTGAATAAAATATCTTAATTCCCAACCATCAAGAGGAAGGGAGCTTTTTGGTTTTACGAATTCACCAAATTTGTCTATCAGAGCAAGAAAGCCATTTCAAGCGAATTAATAACTATACAACAATTCTGATTATGGCATTTTCCCTCTTACAATTCATCCCCCCTTATCTCCGGAAATTTAATCAATGCTTCCCAGAATACTTCCGGTCTGGTGTATGCAACATCTACGTCGCTTATCAAAAAAAAGAACATACAACCCCAAAATAAAGTAAATGATATCCCGAATAAGGAGTTGCCCTGTGGGAGAGACATAACCCGCCTCACCCAATGAAAAGCATCCGCAGTCAAATTCATGGCCTCTCACCAGATTAATACTCAAGGCAGTGATAAAGCCGACAAGCATGGTATTGATGATCAGTACGGCCGATCGCAGGTAGATACCCAACCCTAAGGCAATACCCGATAAAAGCTCCATAAAGGGTAAAATTGTGGCCATAAGGTTTATTAAATAATCCGGGAACAGATAATAACCATAAATAATTTTTGCAAATTGGGCAGGTTCAATAATTTTGTGAAAA
>JAFDHS010000011.1 GCA_019308655.1 Deltaproteobacteria bacterium | reverse complement strand
AAAGCTCTCAATAACGGTTCTGACAAGGGCTTTTTCCTCGGAAGAACTGCTTTCCTCTTCAAGAACAGGTTCAAGGCCGACCTGAAAAAATTCTTCATCCTGAATAAAATTAATGATACGCGCCCTGGCTTCTCCTTCGACCAGAGCCTTTACCGTACCGTCCGGCAATCGAAGCAGTTGCAGAACATTCCCAATCGTACCGACGGTATTGATATCCTTTTTGCCCGGATCATCAACGCCGGCCTTTTTCTGGGCAGCAAGAAAAATTCTTTTGTCCTTGTTTATCGCATCGGTAAGCGCATTCACTGATTTGGCACGCCCCACAAAAAGGGGCACCACCGTATGGGGAAAGACGACAATATCCCGGAGAGGCAAAAGCGGAAGTAACAACTCTGATGATTCAGATTCATCCTGCTTGAATATTTTAGGTAAATTGATCATTTATTATTCTTAATATCTGATACCCCCCTCCCTCGATGGGGAGGGGGAATGTAAGTTTTCAGTATAGCGTTATTGTTGAATAAATCTTTTTATTATGCCTGCTTTTTTGTCTGTTCATACAGCAAAATAGGTTTTTCATGATTCAGAATCACCTCTTCACCCACCACGCACTCTTTGAGATTCTCGATGGAAGGAATATCATACATGATCTCAAGCATGCTCTCTTCCAGGATGGCACGAAGACCCCGAGCACCGGACTTTCGGCTTTTGGCCTCTTTGGCGATGGCTGCAAGGGCACTGTCCGTAAACCTGAGGTTAACGCCCTCGATTTCAAAAAGCTTTTTAAACTGCTTTAGCAGGGCATTTTTTGGTTCCGTCAGTATCTTGATCAAAGAGTCCTCATTCAATTCATCAAGTGTGGTAATCACAGGCAAACGACCCAAAAATTCAGGAATCAATCCAAATTTAATAAGGTCTTCGGGTTTGACCATTCGCAGAATTTCTCCGATAGTCTTCTCTTCATGTTTAGTCGAGATTTTAGCTCCGAATCCCATGGCTCTGCTTGATAAACGCTGCTGAACTACCTTTGTAAGACCTGTGAAAGTTCCTCCGCAGATAAAGAGGATATTGGAAGTATCGACTTTGACAAAATCCTGCTGGGGGTGCTTTCTCCCGCCTTTAGGAGGCACACTGGCTGTTGTCCCCTCTATAATCTTCAATAATGCCTGCTGAACCCCTTCACCTGAAACATCACGAGTGATTGAAGGATTATCGGATCTTTGGGCAATTTTGTCGATTTCATCAATATAGACAATACCCCGTTTGGCCTTTTCCACATCATAATCAGCATTCTGCAAGAGAGAGAGAATGATATTCTCAACGTCTTCACCGACATAACCTGCTTCCGTCAGTGCCGTAGCATCTGCTATGGTAAAGGGAACATTTAGAAATCTTGCGAGCGTCTGGGCCAAAAGCGTCTTTCCACATCCGGTAGGACCGATGAGAAGAATGTTGCTTTTCTGAATCTCCACATCACCGGTATGAACCAAAGTATCAAGGCGCTTATAATGATTATACACCGCAACGGAAAGAACTTTTTTTGCATGATCCTGTTCGATCACATAATCATCGAGCATTTTTTTAATATCTTTTGGGACAAGACCGGTTTCAGGAGTTACGGCCTCTTCTTTTTCAGTCTCTTCTTCGATAATTTCACTGCACAGTTGGATGCACTCATCACATATATAAACAGCAGGACCGGCTATCAACTTTTTTACCTCTTTCTGATTCTTTCCGCAAAAAGAGCAAAAAAGATTATCGTTTATATCATCTTTTTTAGTCATGTTTATGCCTCCGGCTCTTCTATGTGTTCAAGATCGTCCCTGTTTTTAATTACATGGTCAATGATTCCATATTCTTTTGCTTCGTCACTTGCCATGAAAAAATCACGATCCGTATCCCTCTGTATTGTTTCTATGTCCTTGTTCGTATGAAAGCATAGTATATCGTTCAAAGTCTCTTTCATGCGAAGGATCTCCTTGGCCTGAATGGCAATATCAGACGCCTGGCCCTGAACCCCTCCCATGGGCTGGTGTATCATAATGCGCGAGTTGGGAAGCGCATAGCGTTTCCCCTTTGTGCCGGCCGTCAACAAAATCGCTGCCATACTGGCGGCCTGTCCGATACATACCGTCGCGATATCCGGCTTGATGTATTGCATGGTATCATACACAGCCATACCTGCTGAAACGACACCACCCGGAGAATTTATATAACAGTTGATGTCTTTGTCAGGATCGTCTGATTCAAGAAATAAAAGTTGCGCTACCAAAAGATTTGCGACTTCGTCATCTATAGGGGTACCCAGAAACAATATTCTGTCTTTGAGAAGTCTTGAATATATATCATATGCGCGCTCACCCCGACCACTTTGCTCGATTACCATAGGTACTAGTGGCATAATAAATAGTCTCCTTCTATATAATAAAAATATTAAATGCCGCTTGGCTTAATTGAATTGATAGATACAAAATAAAATCTTTTTAAACATATTAAAGCAAACTGAAAAAACAGGTTATTCACCGCTTTTAGCAGTGGCATTATAAATTATACGACCAACAGCAATTATAGAAGAATGCCTATGTGTCTTAAAAGATACCCTCATTAATAATAAATAGATGATTGGTTTTAGTTTAAGATGAGTCAGTTGTATTTAAGAATACTTTTATCAGTATAAAAAATAAACAACCGACTCTGATAAAGGAAAAAAAGATTTAAATCCGGTTTTTTATTCTGATTTTTCTTCTGAAATTTGTGCCGGCTCCGGTTCGACTTCTTCTATGTTGCTAGAATCAATAATAAGCTTGATCGCTTTTTTTTCAAGTAGGGTATGCTCAAAAAATTTGATTTTATCCGGATTTTCTTTATAATATGCCTTTATTTGTTCAGCAGGCTGATTAAACTGTAGAGAAAGATCCTTAAAACCCTCTTCCAGCTCTTCTTCGGAAATATTCATCTTTTCCTGCTCGACGATTTTTTCCAGTATCAGGTGACGCCGTACTTGTTTCTCTGCTGTTTCACGATACTTTTCACTCAGAGATTCCTTTGTCATTCCCAGTTGTTCCATTGAAATATTACTAGCGGCAAAAGACCTCTCGGTTTCGTCAATGATTCCCTGAAGTTCATAGTCGACCATTATCTCAGGCAATTCAAAGTTTCTATCTGCTATCAAGGCCTCATATATCTGTTCGTTGAGCTCATGCTCTCTTCTTTTTTCATAGCCTTGTTCCAGATTGTTTATAATTTCTTTTTTCAATTCATCCAATGTTTCAAATTGACCGAATTTTTTAGCCATGGCGTCATCAATTTCAGGAAGAACCTCTTTCTTAATTTCCTTGAGCAGCACCTTAAAGGTTATATCAAGACCGGCCAGATCTTTATTCACATGGTCATCGGCAAATTTGACATTGAATTCCTTGGTTTCACTCGGCTTCATTCCGATTACTTGCCGGTCGAAATCCTTTGCAATAATGCCTACACCGACTTTCAACGTGAAATTTTGGGTTTTTTGGGTTTTTTCAAAAGGCTCTCCGTCTTTAAAGCCTTCATAATCGATTACAGCGGCATCACCTTCCTGAACAGGCCTTTCTTCTTCAATTGTTTCCAGGCGTGCTATATTTTTCTGAAGCATTTTGAGTTGTGAGTCGACCTCTTCTTCACTGACTTTATATAAGGTCTTTTTCAGGCTTAAGCCTTTAAATTCGACATCCTCAATTTCAGGTCTCAACTGGACAACAGCATCATATTTATACGGTTCTTTTTCCGTAAGCTCAGGCGGATCAATCTTAGGGCTTCCCAAAATCTCAAGGTCTGTTTCCTTGAGCGCTTCAACAAAAGAATCCTGGATTAATTTGGAGGTAAGATCAGCATGTACATTTTTTTTAAACATTCTTTCCAAAACTGAACGCGGTGTCTTTCCAGGACGAAACCCTTTTATTTTTGAAGTTTTTTTGAGTTCTTTATAAGCCTGGTCAAGTTCACGGGCGATATCATTTTCAGGGATTTCAATATGCAGCACTTTTTTTACAGTACTCAGATCATCTACGGTAACTTGCATAACGTTCCTTTCTAATAAATAAAAGAGAGTATCTGAAGACCTATAATCAGGCTGTCTTCATACACTCTCTTTAGCACTTAATATGGTGCGAGAGGGGAGAGTCGAACTCCCATTCCGTAACCGGAGCTGGATCCTAAGTCCAGTGTGTCTACCAGTTCCACCACTCTCGCATATTATTTTCAATATATTATTATCGCTTCACACCGCGCAGTTGACGTACTCCCAAAGCTGACGCTTTTGGGAGTACGGGATCAACAGGGATAGCCGTTTTAAACGGTCTTACATCCCCTAACCCAAGAGAGGACACACCTTCTCTTATGAGAGAAATCTAATATAAAAATTAATTTTTATCAATGATAATAAAAAATTGGATTGTTTTCATACAACTTTCACCAACCGCTTGACATTATATTCAAAAATTATTTTTAACTCCTGCACCGAGAAGTCCCCTTCCGAATCTGTGATTCAGGAGGGGTAGTTGACTGATTTTTGATAATAATATCATTTGTTATCGGTGTCAATAATATCAATCTAAATGGGTGTCAAGCAAAATTGAGAATTGAGGAAAAAGGCTTTTGCAGGTGCTTAAGAAAGAATAATTTGTATAAATTTATAAAACTTGCAGGAATAAAAAAAGTGTGATAGAAAAGAGAAGTCGGGGCGTGGCGCAGTCTGGTAGCGCACCTGCTTTGGGAGCAGGGAGTCGGAGGTTCAAATCCTCTCGCCCCGACCAATAACTTTTTCCGATTTATCCGAATCAGGCTCTTTCCATTTTAAAATGACGATCAAGCCGCATGACGGTAAAGAGATTATAAATGTCTTCGGCAATGTTGGTCACCCTCAAACTGCCTCCGTTTTTGTTTAGAGAATTGTGTGTAGCAATTATCACACCTATCCCTACGGAATCAACCATCTTCACACCTGATAAATCTATAATGAGTTCCATGGGAGATTCTTTAATCAGGGAAAGCAGTTCTGATCTGAATCCGTCCGCCGTAGAAGCGACGATATCCTTGCCAGGCTTAATGATTATCCGGTTTTCCTCTTTTATAATTTCACTCATAAAAAAATTGTCTGATAAAAAAAATTATTATTGTTTATCGTGCCGGAGCGAAAAGTCCTTAAAATATAAAAATTAACACAATCACTTTAAATTCTCAATTGACATACTCCCAAAGCTAAAGCTTTTGGGATTCTAAAAGATCGCTCTTTCGGATTCCTGATTCACAGAGATTGCCCGAACTTGAAGCTTAGGCCTTACGGTTCTCTCCACAGGCTTACTTTTAAAGTGCTCCCGGATGCCCCTCGGTACACTATATTTCTTACACAATACCAGCCAAGGGCGATGGCGTCAAGAAAGTACAACAGCTAAAGCAAAAACTTATATCCCAAACCTAAAGGATTGGGTTTTACAGCCTGAAGGCCAATATTATAAATTTCTTTACGATAACCTTGCTCTCATAGTATATTTTTATAAATGCCATTGAAAACAGAGCCTATTAACAGTCAAAAAATAATATTCGCCATATTGAGCGGACTTATGCTTACCGGTTCGTTTCCAGCCGTCGGTTTTTACCCGCTTGTCTGGTTTGCCCTCGTTCCCTTGCTCTTTGCACTGAGGGACCTGACCCCAAGCAATAGTTTTCGTATCGGCCTCTTAGCGGGAGTTGTCCATTACCTGACACTTTTATTCTGGCTGGTGCCCACAATGAAAATATACGGCGGCCTGCCATTGTATTTGTGCATATCCGTCCTTTTCCTGTTTGCTTTTTATCTTGCGCTTTATATCGGAACTTTTTCGTTTTTTTTAACTGAATTTTGTTCAAAACCGGCAAGCTGCATCTTGATAATCCCTACCCTGTGGGTTTCAATGGAGTATATCCGATCGTTTCTTTTTTCAGGATTTCCCTGGGAATTTTTAGGATACTCCCAGTTTAACAATTTACATCTCATACAGATTTCAGATATAACCGGGCCATACGGTTTGTCTTTTTTAATTGCCTTTTCCAATGCCGTTTTTTTCCTCACATCTCTTTATCTATGCAAAAAAAAATGGCAGGGAAAAGAGGTTTCAGGAAAATTCTCTGCCGTATCCATAGTTGCCATACCTCTGATTTTCATCCTGGTCCTCTCTTATGGAGAATGGCGTATACAATCCATGGATAAGTTGACCGCCACTTCCCCATCTGCAAAAGTTACGATTGTCCAGGGAAATATAAGCCAGTCTGAAAAATGGGACCCTGCATTTCAAAAGGCAACGACAAAAAAATATATAAACCTGTCTCTTTCAGCTAAAAAGGATAACCCTGATATTGTTATATGGCCTGAAACCGCTACGCCTTTTTACTTTTTGTATAATACCGATATGTCGGCAATGGTAAAAAAAGGGATACAGGATGCCGGTACGCACTTTCTTATCGGCAGCCCTTCTTTTATTCGCGGAAAAAATGATATTGAGTTTTACAACAGTGCCTATCTGCTTAATCCCAAAGGAGAGGTCTCCGACAAATACGACAAGGTGCATCTTGTTCCATTTGGCGAATATGTCCCTTTTAAGAAATGGCTGCCGTTTCTCGGCAAAATGGTCCAACAGGTCGGAGATTTCAAAGCGGGTAAAAAGGGAAATACCATTGAATGGAAAGATTACAAAATAGGCGTTCAAATCTGCTATGAAATAATTTTTCCAAACCTGTCCAGAGCCATGGCCAAAAACGGTGCGGCATTACTTGCCAATATCACAAATGATGCATGGTTCGGAAAAACAAGCGCACCCTATCAGCATTTTTCCATGTCCGTGTTCAGGGCCGTAGAAAACAGAAGAACACTGGCAAGAGCGGCAAATACAGGAATAAGCGGATTTGTGGACCCTGTGGGCCGGATCATGGCTTCAACCCCTCTTTTCCAGGAAGCAACATTAACACGTACCCTCCCCCTGATACGGATAAAAACATTTTATACACATTTCGGGGATCTTTTTGCAGGGCTCTGTACGGCCGTAACCCTGCTTATTGCTATTTTGAAAAAACATATTATATTTTAAGCGACTTACACAACTTCAACCTTTAACACCGGAGGCCAACAAAAATGTCTTTAGAACTTAAACAAATCATAAAAGAATCTTACCTGAAACTTGAACAACTGAAGGGGTGTCTTTGACCTTGCCGGCAAAGAAAAAAGACTAAAAGAGATAGAGGCGCTGACTGCCCAAAAAAACTTTTGGGACAAACCGGATGAAACCACGGCGGTTCTAAAAGAAAGGGCCCTGCTGTCCGGACAATTAGAAAGCTTAAACAGTCTCTACCATGATCTGGAAGAATGTGAAATACTCTTAGAACTTGCATTGGAAGAATCAGATGCCGATAGTATCGAAGAGGTTAACCGCCAAAGCCGGGCCATAGAGAAAAGAATAAAAAAATTCTCAATCGACCTGATGCTTGACGGCGATGACGATAAGAATAACGCCATTGTTTCCATCAATGCCGGAGCCGGTGGAACCGATTCCCAGGACTGGGCCGAGATGCTGTTCAGGATGTACATGCGCTGGACCGATCGCAAGGGATTTAAAACCCGGATAATCGATTTCCAGCCCGGCGATGAGGCAGGAATCAAAAGCGTTACCTTTACCGCAAAGGGTGAGTATGCCTTTGGCTATTTAAAGGTGGAGACAGGGGTTCATCGTCTGGTAAGAATTTCTCCTTTTAATGCAAACGGCAAACGGCACACCTCTTTTGCTTCCGTATTTGTTTATCCTGAATTAGACAGTGAAATCATCGTCGATATTGAAGAAAAAGATCTGCGTATAGATGTTTACCGGGCCAGTGGTGCCGGTGGACAGCATGTCAACAAAACAAGCAGTGCGGTTCGCATTACTCACCTTCCTACCGGAACCGTTGTCCAGTGCCAACAGGAAAGTTCCCAGTACAGGAACAAAGAAATGGCAATGAAGGTGCTTAAATCCCGTCTCTACCAGCATGAAAAGCGAAAGCAGGACGAGAAGATGCAGGAGATGCACGAAAGCAAGGAGAATATCGCCTGGGGCAGCCAAATACGGTCCTATGTTCTTCATCCGTACCAGATGGTCAAGGACCACCGGATAAACCTTGAAATAGGGAATGTAAATCAGGTACTTGACGGCGATATTGATCCTTTTATTGAAGGTGTGCTTCTTTCGTGAAAATCTACCCGGATAAACCGGAAAAGTGAGCTAATCAGAATTTTTTAATTATGGACCCTTTTGATATTATAATCGAATTTTATAAACCGGATTCTCTTGCCTATGAAATTCTTGTCCGCCACAGTGAACTGGTTGCAAAAAAAGCGGTCGACACGGCCCAAAGCGTTGCCTTTCTTGAGCCTGATTTGAATTTTATCGAGGAGGCGGCCATGCTCCATGATATCGGCATCTTTAAGGTTTATGCCCCGGACATCGGCTGCTTCGGCGAGTACCCCTACCTGTGCCACGGTTACCTGGGACGTGAGATTCTGGAAAAGAAAAATTTGCCGCAACATGGCCTTGTCTGCGAACGGCATGTCGGTACAGGCATCACAGTTCAAGAGATAAAAAAACATAACCTTCCTCTTCCGGAGCGCGACATGGTTCCCGTCTCCATAGAAGAACAGATCATATGCTTTGCGGACAAATTTTTCTCCAAAAATCCGGATTCAATGGAAAGGGAAAAATCCGTTGATGATATCATCAACGGCCTCAGCCGGCACGGCCGGGACAAAGTCGTAAAATTTCAGTCATGGCTGAATCTGTTTGGCAGGGAATAAGTGATGTTGCCGGAAAACTTAAAAAAAGCACTTCGTTTCTATTATATAACGGATGACAGCGCTCTTGGATTCACTCCTTTGGAGCAGGTCGAATTCGCCATTCAGGGCGGAGCAACAATGGTCCAATACCGTAACAAGTTTTTTTCATCACGGTATTTTAACGAAGTGGTGAGCCTGAAGAATCTGTGCAAAAGCAACGCCGTCCCTTTTATCGTCAACGATAATATTCTGCTTGCCAAGGCGGTTGCCGCCGATGGCGTTCATCTGGGACAGGGCGATGAAGACCCTGAAATTGCCAGAGATATTCTGGGTTCCAGGGCAATCGTCGGGGTATCGGTATCCAACCTTGAAGAGCTGAAAAAGACCCGGCTTGGGTTGTGCGACTATATCGGGACAGGCCCGGTCTTTGCCACCAAAACAAAAAAGGATGCAAAACAAGCCATCGGGCTCAGCGGCCTTAAAGCAATGATACGGGAATCTCCTCTTCCTGTGGTCGCCATCGGCGGTATAAACGAAACCCGTGCAAAATCCTGCTTTGAATACGGTGCGTCGGGTATCGCTGTGATAAGCTGTATTTCACGAGCAAAAAATCCACTTCAAAACGCACTGATGATAGGCTCGGCATGCGGCTTCACCAGCCCTCCAGGCCTTGTTTATCCATGGAATAAAGAGTTTGACCTGATAAAAAAAATCCTCGAACATGCCCCTTTTGAAAACACAGGCACCTCTTTTATTAAAGTTCAACCCGGAGATGATACCTGTCTGTTCAGGCCGATAAAAAATCCGGTGGTAACCACGGATACACAGAAAGAAGATGTTCATTTTTGTTTGGACTGGCAGACACCTGAGGAGATAGGACGCAAAGCGGTTGAAGTGACCTTCAGTGACCTGGCTGCTTCTTATGCCGCTCCTTTAAGCCTGTTTGTCAACCTTTCTTTACCTCCCTGCATCTCGGAAGATATGGTGGAATCAATCTATGAGGGAATAAAACAAGGCCTTTTAAAACACAATGCCGCTTTGGGGGGAGGAAATATTTCCAGAGGTAATCAGCTTTCTCTTGATCTTTTTGCACTCGGTCTGGGCACGGAGATTTTCCCCGCCCGATCGAATGCACTGCCCGGAGACAGCCTGTATTGTACCGGTCCGCTCGGCCTTGCCCGTGCAGGTCTTGATTCCCTTATCAGAAAAGATACGACCTTTACCAAACTGATTGAAAAATTCAAGTCCCCGAAAGCCCGATTTGATGCCGCTCAAATTCTTGCTGAAAACAATATCACGTGTGTTATGGATATCAGCGACGGACTTGCCGGCGATGCAAAACACATTGCAGAGGCAGCCGGGGTTACTGTAGAATTTGCCTTAAATCCCGGCCATTTTGATCCGGATCTTGTTTCATACTGCGACAAATACGACCTGGCGCCTGAAGAAATGTTTCTTTCAGGGGGTGAAGATTATGAACTGTTATTTACCTGCACACCTGAAAAATTTGAAATTATAAAAAAGCAGATTCCCGATGCATTACAGGTCGGTAGATGCCTCCCGTTTAACGGAAAGCATATTCTGAATCTGCCGCCGGGTGTTTCATCCTTTCAGCATGGATAAACCGAAAAAGTGAGCTAAAGTTAATGAGTCGCTTCGCTCCGTCTTTTTTCTATAAAATAGATAGAACACCTTAACTTTACGCACTTTAGCTCACTTTAGATCACTTCACACTTTTTTTAAATACTGCTCCCGCCCCACATCAGTTTTGTTTTCAGAACATCAAAATAATTCTGGTTCGGCATGGTAATCATGTTGACGGGATAAAGACTCTTGTTAATTATAATCGTATCATTGCTGTTTATATTAAGTCCTTCCCGACCGTCAAACGTCAGCATGTTATCGGAAGATTTTTCCGCAAGTCTGATCTTTATGCATACTGAATCAGGAACGATTAAAGGGCGGTTGGTCAAAGTGAAAGGGCATATGGGCGTCATGATAATACCCGGTACGGCTGGATGAATAATGGGACCTCCGGCAGCAAGGGAATAGGCGGTGGAGCCTGTGGGAGTCGAAACAATAAGGCCGTCCCCCTTGTATGTCGTCAAGTATTGATCGTTGATATAGGTATCTATATGAGCAAGTATGGCCAAAGCCCTTTTGTTTATGACCACATCGTTGAGTACCGTTATGCAGGCGATCTCTCTTTCTTCTCTGACCACCTTCACCTGAAGGCGCATCCTGGGTTCCGATGTAAACTCGTTGTTCAAAATAGCTTCAGCTACCGAAAAAAGCCTGTCTTCCAAAATTTCCGCCAAAAAACCGACTGCACCGAATTTGACACCGAGTATGGGGATATTCCGGTCCCCTATCCACCGGGCAGCACCCAAAAAAGTCCCGTCACCGCCCAGCACGAAAACACAAAAGAGATCAGGGGGGGCAAACGTCATGTCCGAAAGCCCGCAACCCGGTAAATGAATTTCCTTCTTTACAATAGTTATGCCTTTTGAGATCAGCCACTTTTCAAATTCATCAGCCTTTTGTCTTGCCTTTTTATCATATTTTACAACTAAGCCTACTTTTTTCACAATATGAATTACTCCTGTCAGAGCCTGTTTAAAAATTAGGGAATCGAAGTGAAAAAGTGCGACCTGTGCGGTTGTAATTTACTTTTCCATTATCCAGCAAGTTTTAAAATCAATGTTTCTTTCTTCAAACCAGCGTTTGTACTCCTTGTTTCTTTTTAACGCGGTTAGAACCAGACGCCTCGCCGGGTTTTTCTTTAATGTCCAACTCGGCTCCCGCGGCTCCCGAACCTGACAAATACAATTTATAGTTTTTTACAGCAAACTGTCAACAAGAATGCTAAAGCAGGTGGGTTTTACGGCCTAAAAGCAGGATTACAAAAAAACAGCTTTAGTTTTCGGCAAAATCTGCCGAATATAGAAATCAACGACATTGATTAACAATCTGAAAGTGAAACATGAGGAGAGGTTTAAAATGACACAACAGGTCGAAACCATGGACCAGGCTGTAAAGGCAATGGCGGACAGGGAGGGTAAGTACCTCACCTTTACGCTGGCCAATGAAGAGTATGGAATCGGTATTTTAAAAATCAGGGAAATCATCGGCATGATGCCGATCACGACGGTTCCCCGGACACCGGAGTTTGTAAAAGGGGTTATCAATCTCAGGGGAAAGGTGATCCCTGTGATCGATTTGCGTTTAAGGTTCGCAATGGGGTCAATTGATTACAATGAACGGACATGCATTATCGTGGTGGAGATTGCAGGCGGACAGGATACCATCCAGATCGGCACCGTAGTCGATTCAGTCTCCGAAGTATTGAACATCAAGAGCGGGGAGATAGAGGATACACCGACGTTCGGCACAAAGCTCGATACGACGTTCGGCACAAAGCTCGATACCGATTACATCCTCGGGATGGCCAAGATGGAAGGGGGGGTAAAAATACTACTTGATATTGATCGTGTGTTGAGTGCTGAAGAAATCAGCCAGTTAGATGAGACTTTTTAGGGACTCGGAAAAATAAGATTTTTTTATATAGGAGAAATAGCGAATGAAAAATATTACATTAGGAATGAAGATTAGTTTGGGTTTCGGTATTTTGATCTTGATCGCATGTATTTTGGGAACAATGGCTGTGTGGAACATGAGGGGAGTAGAAGAAGAGTCCACCAAACTTGCA